>NZ_QOCY01000052.1:0-47635 GCF_024701915.1 Lactobacillus leichmannii
TGCTCCCAAGCAAAAATCACATCCCTTCCGCCTGTTCCTGCATGACCTGGCAGAAGGCGAGGACCAGGGGGTCTGCTCTGCTTCATCTTTTCGGCAGACCAGGCCATAGTCCAGCGGGGCAGGGGTAGTTCAACTTTACCGCCTTGATCTCATCTGCTTTTTCGATCGCCACAAAACTTGGCATCACGGTGATCCCTAGACCCGCCTTGACCATTAAGCTGACGATCTCAACGTCGTTAACGTAGCTGATGTCTAAGTCATCGACCTTCTTTCTGATCGTCTCCTGGAGCTTCAGTTGTTCTGGCGGGCACCAGTTGTTGTCCATCAGCAAAATCTTTTCTCCTGCCAAATCATCCAGTTCAAGCTCCACTCTGTCACTTAAATGGTGGTCCACTGGTATAATTGCCACAAAGTGTCCGCTAAAAAGATGATAGTATTTCACCTCGGCTAGATCATCATGGGGCGTAAAAATCACATCGCTGTCGTGGTCAATTGAGCCGGTTATGATCAAATCCCTCAAGAAAAATCTTGCAATTCGGGTATTCCCGGTGAAAAGCTTTGATCATCTCTGGCAGAATTGCTTGCTCTAGCGGGGTATCCGTAGTCCCAATCGTTAAGTTGCTTTGCTCCCGGTTAAGAGAATTTCTGGTTCGCTGCAGGGCCTTGTTATAGCTGTTGGTCAAGCTCTTGCTGTCATCGTAAAACAGCTTCCCATTCTTAGTCAGCTTTACTTCCCGGTGGTTACGGTAAAAAAAGGTGACGCCAATTTCGTCTTCTATCCGCTAAATGATCCGGCTAACGGCCGGCTGAGAAAGGTGCAGGTTCTCCGCGGTCTTTGAATGGTTCAAACTCTCCGTCAAGTTGATAAAAACTTCCAGCTGCCTTAAGTCCATCTTTGTCTTCTTATGCATTTCCGCTATAACCGATACCAACTCGATATTTCTCAACTCAATTATTGCATGATAAATTAATAGTTGAAAACGCTTTAGTTGATAAAAAGAAAAAAGCATGACTAAGCTTTACGACAATGTTGACCACTTAGACACTAATGCATCTGCTGCATATACTGTTGAAACGGACGTCCTGGTTGTGGGCGCGGGCAATGCAGGGATGGAAGCCGCTGCTGCCGCTAAAGAAGCTGGCGCTAACACCATCTTGATTGAGAAGGAAAAGACTATCAACTTGATGCGGGTGGGTTTGGCCAGTGTTGGCTCCCGGGCGCAAAAAGCCGCCGGCGTGACCATCAACAAGCAAGAACTGGTTGAAAGCCTGGCCGCTTTTGCCCAGCACAATGTCGACCAGCGCCTTTTGGAAACCTGGGCTGACAACAGCGGGGCAACCTTGGACTGGTTGGAAGAAAAGGTCCTCAAGCCGAACGGTGCCCATCTCAGAGCTGAAGCTGATGCCATGGTAACCAATAAGGCCTACCAGGCTTTCCCAACTGAAAATGATCCGACTTTTGACGACCAAAGCTTTACCTCATATGGTGACTGGTTCCTAGAATACCAAGAAGAACATGGGGTGGACCTCCGCTTTGAAACTATCTTGGTGAACTTGATCAAAGAAGCTTGCCGGGTAACTGGAGCCTTGGTGAAGGACCTAGTGAAGGACGAATACTACCAAATTAAAGCAAAGAAGGGCGTTATCCTGACGACGGGTGGCTACTCAGCCAACGTTGACCTGCTTAAGGGATGGAATCCGCTGTCTTTGAAGAAGAACGTCTACAATGACTCACCTCGCTCAAACGGGGCAGGGATTACTTCAGCCTTGAACGTCGGCGCAATCCGCGATGAAGAACCAGCTGAAACGATTTTTGACCGCGGCCTGGTACCAGTTGGGAAAAAGACTGAAGACATGTACTATCAAACCGCTACTTACGACCACTGGCTCTGGATCGGTTCATACCCATTCCTTGAGGTGAACCTGCGCGGTGAACGTTTCGCGAACGAATCTGTTCCTTATCAATTTCATCGTCAATGCGGCTGCTAAAGAACCAGGATACCTGTACGCTATGATTTGGGACGATGACTACGCTGAAACTCTGGAAAAAGTTCACATGCTTGTCTGCGCCCGCTATGGCTTCCCAGGCTACATGAAAGATAAGGAAGCTTTTATCGCTGACACTGAACAACATGTCAAGGATGGTCTGGTCGTAAAGGCTGATACTTTAGAAGAATTAGCTGAAAAATTGAATCTGCCGGCTGATAAGCTGGAAGGAGCTGTTGCTAACAACAACCAAGCCGTGATTGACCACCAAGAGCTACTAATTAGTAACAAGTAATATAGAACTATATCGAAAAATATAGCGTAATGTTCTTGCGAAAGAAAACGAATCTATTTAATAGAATTTAAGTGTGTTGCACCTATGATTTTAATCAAAAGATGCAGCGCATTTTTTGGCTCTTTCTCAAACGTATGTTTGGAAAAGAGCTGGGATACGTGCTAAAATATGCTTGTCGAAAAGAGGTGAAGACAAATGGCAACCAAAAGGACTCACGTATATCGTCTATATCCAGATGCTACTATGGCTCACGTCTTGGACCAGTGGTGTGACTATCGTCGTTATTGCTACAATAAGGCCCTAGAACTGTGGAATGCTACCTATTCGGAATACCGTATGCTAGTCAGTCCAGAGATTCTGGCGGAATTCAAGAAGCCGAAAGAAGAACGGCAATTTACTGAAGAGCAGGAGCTGTTTATTTCCAATTACTACCCAACCGCAGCACTGATTCAGAAAAAGCTTACGGCAAGCAAACAGTCATGGGAAAGGCAGATCTCTTCCCGTATCCTGCAGCAAGCATGTGCTGACTTGGGCAAAGCGTTCAAGAAGTTTGCCAAAGATAAGGCACTCAAAGTTAAAAGAGGTGCCGGACACCCCGTTTTTCAATCCAAGAAAGCCAAGCGCCAAGGCTTTAAGCTAAATCAAGGCGTGGTGCTCGCAAAGGAAGGCAATCACGGGAAGCTGACCTTGCCTGTCCCAGCACCTTATAAGGGTGAGTGGCATAGCATAAGATTTTCTGAAATCCCAAAAAATGCCGAATTTGGAACGGTAAGCTTTTACCGTGAACACAGCCATTACTACATGGCGGTTCCCTACAAGTATGAGGCGCCACCATACATTCACAAGCACACGGGTAAGAAGACAGGGATCGATGTCAATGTCAGCCATTTCAATGATGCAGAGGGAGAACACTATTTTCTGCACAAGGGAAACAATGGTGCCGTCAATCTGGAAAGAGTATATGAGAACATCAAACACCAGCAGCGGATTCTGGCAAGAAAGCTGGAAGAAAATGGCCAGATTGCCGGGAAGCGCTCAAAAAGCTATCAAAAAGCGAGAATCAAGCTTCAGAAGCTTTACGAGCGTGCTCACCGCATGCAGGATGATGCGATGCACAAGTACACAACTCACCTTGTCAGAGAATATGATGCAATTTGCATTGAGGATCTGGACGTTAAGGGCATGCTTATGAGCCATGTCGCTTCAAAAGGCGTACACCGTGCGCTGTTTGGATGCTTTCGCAGCTATCTTGAATACAAGTGCAAGTCTGCCGGGGTTAATCTGGTGATTGCCAATCGCTTTTATCCAAGCACCCAACGCTGTGCAGCGTGCGGCAACGTCAAGAAAAATGACGAAAAGATTACTCTTTCTGGCAATAAGAAGTATGGCACCAAGCACAATGAATACGTGTGCTACAATAAAAAATGCCCGAACCACAACAAGGTTGTAGATCGAGACATGAACGCGATGATGAATCTTACTTTTTTGATTAATCATCCAAGATGCAATAAAGCATTGTAAAAAATTAAGGGATCTTCAAGGATTCATGCGGGCAGGCTAATGACCGGAATGCCATCTGTTACTTGAGCAGTTGCGTAAGTGGCTGTTTCGGTGCAGATGGCTCACCGGACGGGAAGCCGATAAGTTGTTTTGGCAGCGAATTGGTTTCTACGACCGCGCATGCAATTCCTCAAATGGAAGAACATGCGGGAAGCGAGTTCAGAACTCGTGAGACAGTTCGGTTGCTCATCTTCGGATAAAGGCATTGCTTGCGGCCCCGGCCGTACAGGTGATGTGAGCATATCGAGTGCAGAGATCGCCCACGCTGTCAATGCGAAAGCTTGGCAGTGAACGCTCGTGAGAGAAATGGAAACCGGCAGAGTCCTATGTTATGTGCTGGGTATGTTCCAGACAGGCATGTCGGTGCTGGAAGTAGAGATATCGATGATGCAATAGTCGCAAAGTTGAATATCTTGGCTATAATGTGAACCAGCCGGTATCAAGCGCACATTCTTCCACATTTCTTATAGCACAAGGAATTCGGCAAGGAAGCCTACCGGATTACGCCAATCAAGAAGAAGCCTTACTACGGCTGCATCCTGGGTGGCCGCATCCTCTGCACTTTTGATGGGCTCAGAATCAATACTAAGATGGAAGTTTTAGATGAAAATCATGACCCGATTCCAGGCTTGTACGCGGCCGGCAACGATGCTGGAGGCTTCTTCTGGGGCAGCTACAATGACCGGGTACCTGGCCTGGCAGCCAGCCACGCGCACACCTTTGGCCGTCTGGCGGGGCAAGCCGCGGCTGGACTAGCTTTAACTGAAGCAGACCAGACCATTTCTTTTGCAGAAAAAGAGGTTGATGCAGCTAGTTCAGCAAGTCATATTTAACATGGGCAAAATCAAACAGTTCTGAAAAGTCGTACCTGTCTTTTGACGGGTACGGCTTTTTTGCTTTGGTTGAAGTAAGGAAAAAATATTCATAGCCAAGGGAATAGGTCTGCTCTATACGGGCAGGCCTATTTTTTTCCGCCAGATGGTATAATGAAAGCGAGGTGAAACTGATGAAATATAAAGCCGCGATTTTTGACATGGACGGCACAATCTTAGACACGAGCGCCGACTTAACAAGTGCATTGAACTACGCGTTTGAACAAACCGGCCACCGGCATGACTTTACCGTTGAAGACATCAAGAACTTCTTTGGCAGCGGGGTCGTGGTGGCGGTCACCCGGGCCCTGGCCTATGAAGCTGGCAGCAGCCGGGAAAGTCTGGTCGCCTTTGGCACCAAGGATGAACAGATCCCAGAAGCCGTTACCCAAGCAGAAGTTAACCGGGTCCTGGAAGTTTTCAAGCCTTATTACGCTGACCATTGCCAGATTAAGACTGGTCCCTTCCCAGGCATCTTGGATTTGATGAAAAATCTCCGGCAAAAAGGCGTCAAGCTGGCTGTCGTTTCCAACAAGCCAAATGAAGCCGTCCAGGTCCTGGTCGAAGAACTTTTCCCGGGCAGCTTCGACTTTGCCTTGGGTGAAAGAAGCGGGATCCGCCGCAAACCAGCTCCGGACATGACTAGTGAGTGCGTCAAGGTGTTGGGCGTGCCAAGAGACAAGTGCGTCTACATCGGCGACTCTGAAATCGACATCCAGACCGCGCGGAATTCTGAAATGGACGAAATCGCGGTCAATTGGGGCTTTAGAAGCGTGCCATTTTTGCAAAAACACGGGGCAACTGTGATCGTGGATACAGCTGAAAAGCTGGAAGAAGCAATTTTAGGTGAATAAGATGGAAGTCAAGTTTGAAGAAGAGCAAAAGCGGGCCGCAGTATATGATGACGGCAAGCTGATTGGCCGGTGCGTATATGAAGACAAGGGTGATCACTGGATCATCACAACGACTAAGGTAGATCCAGCCTATGGTGGACAAGGACTGGGCCGGAAGTTGGTTGATACCGTTGCTTCTGCTGCCCGGGAGAATGGCGCCAGACTGCGGGCGACTTGTTCTTACGCGGCTAAGGTCTTAACCAAGCCGGGCTATGAGGATTTACGGTAATCGAAAGAGCATCCCCTCCGCGAATTTGCGGGGCAGGGATGCTCTTTTGCCTCAAGCTGGTCGACAGCTACTGGTCCCGCTACTCTTATCTCGGTATCTTTATTTTGATCTTCATGGCCGGGATCTTCTTCAGACAGGTCAAAAACAAGGTCCAGCTCACCTACACAATCCCGAAGCTGAAACTAGGAAGCTTGATTAGCGGACTCGCTGCATTTGTCTTGCTCCTAGTGGCTTTTTGGCCAAAAATTAGGCAAAGAAGCAGGAAATAAGTGACGATACGAAAAAAGGCTGCCGGAAGGCAGTCTTTTTGTGTGTTTACAGATACTTTTGCGCGTCAAGGGCAGCGTTTCTGCCGGAGTAGAAGGCGTAGCCAGCGCAGGTACCAGGCATGTTCGGGCCGTAAGTGTCGCCGGTCAAGCCGCTGGCGTCGTTGCCGGCCGCGTAAAGACCAGGGATCACCTTGCCCTTTTCGTCTTCAACTTCGTTGTTGACGTTGACCTTTAAACCGCCCATAGTGCAGAAGGCGCCGATATTGAGCTTGAAGGCGTAGAATGGGCCTTTTTCAACAGCAACCAGGTAGTCAGCCTCCTTGCCGAAGTCTTCGTCTTCACCCTTAGCGGCAAAGCCGTTGTAGCGGGCGATAGTAGCAGTCAATTGGTCCTTTGGCAGGCCAGTCTTTTCAGCCAGTTCTTCAATCGTGTCTGCTTTAAAGATGAACGGCTTCTTGTCAGCAACCGCTTGGTCGATTTCAGCGGCCAGCTTGTCCATCTTGTCACCGCGTTCAACGTAAACGCCCAGACCCATGTAGTTGCCGTCCTTGGCCATCTTTTCAATCACGCCGGTGTCCAAAATGCTGTAGACTTCATTTTGGGTGTAGAGAGCATTGCCAGCGTAGCTGAAGTTGTAGATGACAGATTCGTCAACGAAGCGTTCACCATCTTCATTGACCCAGAGCAGGGGCTGCTGGCCGGCAGCGACGTTCATCTGGCTGGACATCATCTTGAAGTAAGGCTGGTCTGGGTCATCCAAGTAGCCACCAAAGAGCATGGCCATGCCGGTGCCGTACTTGCGGCCCCCAACGCTCCAGCCCAGGCGAAGTCCATCACCAGTACCCTTGCCGCTTGAAACAGGGATCATCCGGCTCAAGTCGTAGTCAGTTTCTTTAGCCATCATTTCCTTGTTGTTGAGGTAACCGCCAGCTGCTAGAACGACAACCTTGGCCGTAACGTCTTCAGTAGTGCCGTCAGCTTCGTTTCTAAGCGTGATGGTCTTGCTGCCATCTTCGTTCAGCTTCAGGGCAACAGCCGCGGTAGAGGTTAAGAGTTCCCCGCCCAGCTTGAGGAATTTCGGTTCCAGAGCCTTGTGGATGGCGCCGTAGCCGAAGCCTTCGTAGATGTGCCAAGTTGCTTCCCCGGCCCCCATGGCTTGGACCCGTTCAAAAACAACGCCTTCGTTGGCCAGCCATTGAACGTTTTCTGCGCTAGTGTCAACGTACTTGCGCCAGATTCTGGAGTCAGCCTTGTACTTAGAATATTCGACTTCTTCCTTCAAAACGTCAGTACCGGAGACTTCGATCCCTTTTTCCTTTTGCAGGTAGGAGCCAACGGCGAAGATCCCTTCACTGTAGTTGGCGCTACCGCCGGTAGTGCGGCCTTTTTCCAATAAGAGGACGCTGGCGCCGTTTTCCTGGGCAGTCAAGGCAGCGGCTTGACCTGCCGCACCCGAACCAACAACTACTACATCATACTTGTCTTTAGCTGCAATTGTCATTATTTTCTCCTTACAAAAACTACTTAAGATTACTTACACTTGAAACTATAAGGGATTTAGGGTTAGAGTAATAGAGAGTAAACGGTTGCACAGGCGAAGCAGATAGTTCGGGCAGATTTTAGAAAAGGTGAGACGATGGATTTTGAAAAGCTGAAGATGTTCTGCAAGGTAGTTGAAGAGGGCAGCTTTCAGAAGGCGGCGGAGAGTGAGTTTGTCTCGCAAAGGGCGGTATCGCAGATGATGAAGAAGCTGGAGGATGAGCTGGGGCTGAAGCTCTTTGACCGAGAGAAGAACAAGATTTTTGTCACCCCGGTAGGCCGGGACTTTTACATATATGTCGGGAATATGCTGCAGAAGTTTAGCGTGAACGTTAGTGCTTTGCGCTACGAGTCAACGACCAAGCAACGGCTGATTTGCGGCTATTTTTCGCCATTTGACGGGGCCTTGCTGCGGGAGAAGCTGTACGGCTTCTTAGATAAAAAGATGCAGCTGAGCATAGTGCATGAAAGTATCGATCACTTGCTGAGCGATATAGCCAATGGCCTGGTGGATCTGGCGACGGTGCTGGATTACGGGGATCCGGGCCTGGTGGTTACTGAGCCGGATTTAGCCAGTGCAGACGTGTATGAAAATGAAATGATCATGGGCGTCAGCGATTTGAATCCGCTTAGCAAGCTGGAGGAATTTCCCCTTACGGAGATTGGCAACCTGCCGGTTTTGTATTATATGCCGGAGGAGAATTCGAATTACCTGCGGCAGGCTTTTTTGTCGACCTTGCCAGAGGAATGTCAAGCCAGCTGCGCGCATATTTCCAACATTGAGCAGATGCAGATGCTGGTTTCCTTGAACAAGGCGGTGGCTTTTTATCCTAAGGGATTATTTGAGTATGTGCTGACGGACAGGGAGCATATAAGATATTTACCATTGGCGGGGATGCAGGAGAGGAGCCGGTACAAGATCAAGGTCATTTATAATCCGCATAGCGACAAGCTTTCACTGATTAAGAAGCTGCTTGCCAGCTTTGAGTAATCGTGGGGTAAAAGCTATTTGACAAATATAGCGTTTAGGGCAAAAATTAAAGTGTGTAATGATCTAATAATATGTGAGAGGACAAAATTATGGGTAAAAAGCTGAAAGCCATCAGTAAGGTTTCTGTTGCCCTGGCTCTTTTGGGCGCTGCTGTACCTGCAGTAGAAGCTGCTCCAACTGCCATGGCTGCAAAGAAGGCTACCAAGAAGGCTAAGAAGTCTACAAAGAAGAGTACTAAAAAGGCAAAGAAGGCCAAAAAGAGTACCAAAAAGAAGGCAACTAAGAAAGTAGCTAAGAAGAAAGCTTCTAAGAAACCGGTGAAGAAGGTTGCTAAAAAGAAGGCAGTAAAGAAGACAAACGCGCAAAAATACACGCCAAAGGCTAAGAGCGTAACTGTCAAGGCTGGCAGCAAGCTTTCAGCCAAGAGTATCATCACTAACGCCAGCAAGTTGCCAGCTAAGGCTAAGTATGCTTTTTCACCAAAGCCAAACTTGAAGAAGGCTGGCACTTATACGGTCAGCGTGATCGTGACTTATCCTGACAAGTCAAAAGACAAGGTCAAGAATGTCAAGATCAAGGCAACCGCGAAGAAGGCGGCTTATAATCCAGCTAAGGCTACTTATGAAAAGTACAAGAAGCAAGCTGCAGAGCTTGGTTCATTAGAAGCTGCGCAAAACGACTTGAGCCAAAAGAAGGCGGCTTTAGATAGTGCCAACCAGGCTTATACGGATGCTGTAACTAGCTACAATAACAAGGTTTCCGCTACTAAAGCAAGTTATGATTAGGCTTCAAGTGCCTATGATGCAGCTGGCTATGATTTTATTATGAGCAAGGCAACGGCTAATTTTTACCAAGACTCAAAAGCTGGCATGGCAAACGTTGCTGTATTGGCCGGCTACGTTAATGGACTGGATGATTCAGTTAAGAGTTTTCTGTCGACAAGCAATTTAAAGAAAGATGTTACTTTGATCAAAGAGCTGAACAGTCTCCGAGCATCGGACAACAATTTTTCCAATCATAATGCTCTAGGGGTCGACTATGATCTCATGATCTATGCAAGCATCTCTGGTTTTATCTCAGATAGCACGATGAATCATACATATTTTAGGAACGCTCCTACTGAAGTGTATGCTTCCCGTGCTGAGAATTTGGCTTGGGGCTACAGTGATCCATTAACTGGTTGGTACACTGAAGAAAAGGCGATTTATGATGCTCACGGCAGTGGTGTGACTGGTCACTATACGAACTACATGGGCGATTATGAGTATGTTGGTTTGGTTCTTGATCAAAGTACGGGAACAAGTGCGGCAGATTTTGGCAGAGGAAAGATTTTAACTAGCGAATCGGGGACGCAAGTGAGTGTTGAGGAATTTGAAGCTGCTCTCAATAGTTATGTTGCTTCTTATGAGTCGACTATGAACACGGCAAAGGCTGCTTATGAACAAATCAAGGCTGATAAGTCAGAGGTCAATGTTGCGCAAGGAAATGTAACCAGCAGTAAAAAGACCTATGATGCGGCTAATGCTAAGGTAAAAAAGCTCAAGGCAGTCAACCAGCAATTAGCAAAGGCTTATACGGCTTATCAGAAGTCTTTAAAAGTCGCACACAAGAAGAAATAATAGTGGTGTAATGAGTGTAGCAAATTAGTTAAGCTTGTTAAAGTATGATCCCGATATGTATAGCCGGGATCATACTTTTTGTTTTTTCTAGATATTTTCTGAATTGGCTATAATTGGCGCTGTGATAAGCTTTAATGGCTAATAAAATCGTCCGAAATAAACAGATGATCGTTTTGCAAAAAACTAATTTGATAAATACAGCATTTAGGACAAAAAGTGAGGTGTGTAATGATCTAATAATATGTGAGAGGACAAAATTATACAGTTTTCAAGTTTCTTTTTAGCTAAGGCTTCTACATTACCTAAGGGTACTGTATATACTTCCATGGTTCTTTGAGATCTAGATATACATTGGATCCAGGGAAATATGAAGACTACTTGACTATTAAGTTCCCAGACGGTGGTCGCTACGACACCGACAACTTCATTGTCAATGTCAAATAAGCCCAATAATCCAGTCCACTTTCGGACTGGATTATTTTTGTCCCTCGAATTCTAGCTCATCACATTTCCTCACCAAATCGGGTAAAATAGTCTTAGACGCAATAACGTATTTTACAAAAAGGGGGAGCATGACCATGCAAAAATCAGCAATCACTAAACTCAAGAAAATCGGCCTGTCAGAAGAGTCGATAGATTTCCTTCTCCAGTTCTATACCGGCGCGGTTAATGCATACGGGATCATCTCCCTTGAAGACCTGTACGGTTTGTACAAAGACATCAAAAGGCAGAACCATGACTACCCGGAAATCACATTTGACCAATTCCTCACTTTCGGCGAAGTCACAGGCAGTAAATTGCTTGAGCATTACGCTATTTTCAGTCCAGAAATCATAAACAAGTACTTCAATGATTCTGGCATCCCCTTAACCAGCCCACTATTGGTTCATGAAAGTGTCGCCTGGAAAGAAGACAGTATTCATGAAATCTGGTACCTCTACATGGACCTCTGCGAATTCAGCAGCAAGTTCTACTTAACTCCTGATGACCTCCGCGACTTTGCCGAGCACCAAGAAACAGCCGACGACCGGGCTTTCCAAAAAATTCTGGCAGAGCTGAAGGCCTTTGGCAAACCGCTTGATCAGGTGGAAAGTCAGATCTATCCAAACGACACTGGCATAAACGAAATCACCAAGTTAGTGACCTATGCCTACCAAACCAGCCCAGGTAATTTGGAGGCAGCTTCTGAAGAATTTGAAAATCTCTCCCTATTCTACCGCCTTGACTACGGCAAGCACACATTCCAAGAAATCTGCACCTTGATGAAGCGGGCACTTTACGACCTCCCTTGCTGGGGCCTTGGCGGCTATACATATGGAAAGATGATGGGGATCCCTAAGGAAGACATCACAGAGAATGATTTTTTCGACGATTCTTTTTATAAAGATGATAACGACCTTTTCGATTTAGATGAAGACGATGTCTTAACTGATCACCTTCAGCAACTTGGCCAGGCGCTTTTAGACTTAGCTAGTGATACCCACCCACACGCCGCAATGCGCAAAAAAGCCAGCTACCCAAAGCGCCTGCTCGACAAGACCATGAAGAAGCGGTATGCAGATGCCGGCTTTGATACCGATAAGCTGGACTTCTTGCACAAATTCTTCCAAGCAGCCGTCAACCTTTACGGTGTAATAGAACTCGTTGACCTCGCTCAGATTTACGAAGATATTAAAGACAAAAATCATTACCCTGACATCAGCGACGATGAATTCATCGATTTTGCTGAACTGGTTCGCCGGGAAAAAGTGCCTTACTATGTTTTTGAACAGCATGAGCTTTTTAAAAACGGGATCGACTTAGAATTTGAACGGATACTTGTGGATGCAGACCTGCTGGGTCCAGATGGCTTAAAATCACTGGAAGGCGTCTACAATGTCTACTTTAGCGAGTACGCGAATGTATACTGGGAGCCGGAAGATATGCTGGCTTATACCGGTCACCAGCAGGAGAAGGAAGAGCTGGACATGCTAGCCTACTTTACCCAATTAGGGAGCAGGGATGCCAAGATTGTCAGCCTGGAAAGCAAAGACTTGGCCAGAAAGATCGTTGACCACTTCCTCTGGACTAGCAAGAGTGGCTTCCAGGAAGCTGACCCAATTCCTAAAGAGGAGTTCCGCCAGCTGCTGGCTAATGGCGGCAAAACGTTTAACAAAGAGATTGAAGATAATATTTTAGAACTGATCCGCAACTATGACAAGAACCGGCACGTCTATGTCCTTAAGGGCTGGACGACTGATGAATGGAATTCCAATCCAGACATCCATGGTGAGCAAGTACAAAAAATTAAGGCCATGCAAGCTCTTTTAGACATGATCAAAAAGAGCAAAGATCCAGAATAAGCTTGCTCCAGTCCTGGCTACCTGACTCCAAGGTAGTCAAGGGCTTCAACACGACTTTTGCCGCAACTCTGCAAAGCGGAAAAATTGGCGACCTGCCAACCACGGTTCTTCTGGCTAGCGATGACCAGGAAGCGAAGGTGACCATCAAGGGAGAGCCCCTTGCGGGTATTTGACTCCGGCGCCTTGAAGCGGGCAAGAGAACTGGAAGCAACTGGTTTCCTGCAAATGACCCTGGTGGCTAGCGAACAAATCGCCTGGACTGCGGCTTCGGCATCGTTGAATAAATGAAACTGCTTAGCTGATTTTGTCAATTTTTCCTCAAAAAATAAAATACCCGCTGACTTGTTTTTAGCAAGCTGGCGGGTGTTTTTTAGTCCAGGCCCCAGGCATGGATGAGCAGGTTTAAGATTACAGTCAAAATAACAAGGAGAATCAAGCTGATCGAGTAGACCTTCGTGCTAGTCTTGCTGCCGGACCAGAAATCCTTGAAGCTGATTTTCTCGTCAGTGATGAAATAGTCAGTGAAGATAATGCTGATGCCAATTAAAAGATCCATGGCCATGGTAGAAAAGGTGAGCAGCAAGGATGGCTCAAAGTCCGCTGAAAAGTAACTGGCAATTGTAAGAAACAGATAGATTGCGTTTGGAATTAACATGAAAATGTTGGTCCAATACATAAAGCGCCGGCGTTTTGGCCAGAATTGGTCAATATCAGATCCGCCGATCAAAAGCTTTCGGGTATTGGCCAGTAAGGCCAGGCAGGCGATGGCTAAAAGCAGGCCAATGATGGAAATAATAGTAAAAACAATATGCATATTTAACTCCTAAGATTATTAACAGAATTTCTGAATTATCGAAAAAAGTCAGCTGGCTTAACTGCCTTCTTGTGCAGGTAGTAAAGCCCGGCTAAGTCGGCCAGGGCCCAGCCGATTGGGATGCTGGCCCAAATTCCGATATAGCCGATTGACGGAACCGCGGACAAGAGGTAGGCCAAAAGAACCCGGGTACATAAGGAAAAGATCGTCAAAACAACAGAGATCATTGGCTCATCAATTACCCGGAAGTAGCCATAGAACATAAATAAGAAACCAATCAAGGCATAGAAGCTGCCTTCGATCCGCAAGTAGCCAATACCGATCTGAATTACTTCCGGGTCACTGCTAAAGAGGGCCAGCAAGGGCTTGGCCCAAAAGACAACCAGACTGCTGATGACCAGGCAGAAGGCCAGAATCCACCAGCTGGCCTGCCGGTTTCCTTGCTTGATCCGGTCTGCCTGCTGGGCACCATAGTTTTGCGCGACGAAGGTGAAATAGGCATTGCCAAAATCCTGGACAGGCGAGTAAGCCAGGGTATCGATCTTAACGGCTGAGCTAAATGCAGCCATGACATTAACGCCAAAAGAATTAATCCGGCCCTGCACCATGAGGATGCCCATGCCCAGGTTCATGATCGATTGCTGCAGGGCTGTCAAGCCGGCTAAAGATAGGATGCTCTTACTGATAGCTTGGTCGTAGACCATGGCCGTTTTTTTAAAACGGAGCTGGGGAAAATGCCGCCAGGCATAGATGGTTAAACATAGGCCAGCAAAGTACTGGGAAATGACGGTGGCTAAGGCTGAGACAAAAAGGCTCCGCAGCCCATTCTGAGACCAAGAATGATGGAGGTCAGAAAGATCATTAAGGTATAGGCTGAGCCGACAGCGGCTAAGGCATTTTTACCAATAAAGCGGCCAACGACCAAAGTGTCTGTTAAGTTGTAACACTGCTGGAGAACGTTGCCGGCCATCAGGGGCAGGGCAAATTTGACCAGACCAAGGCTGATGCGGCCAGAGGTCAGATCAATGGTAGATTTGTTTTTGGACATGGATTACTCCCAGATTACTTTTTCGACAAAAAATCCCTGCTATAGCAGGGAGGGCAATTAAGGAGCCGGGAAGAAATTGATCAGGCCGGCAAAGGCAGTGATCACGACAACTGCGATGAGCCAAAACTGCTGCCTCTTCTTCAGACTCTTGAAGTAGGCCCACAGGCTCTTGTATCTGGCATCTTTTAAGAAGTCATCGCAGAAGATGACGAATTCCAGCAATAGATTGCCGGCAAAAAGGAGGAGGGCGGTCAAGGCAGTGGCGGAAAAAGCTGAGCTCCAGTAGTTCCACAAGTAGACCATGCTGAGCAGAATTTGGATTGCAAAGGCAGAAAGGGTTAGCTTGGAGAAATTGTCGTAAGGTGCAGCTGCTTCTTTGCTGCCAGTAGCCAATTTCTTTCTGGCTTTCAGCAAAATGACCAGGTTGACCAACAATATAGCCAAACTGCCCCCAACTAAAAGTAAAAATACTGTAGTCATAGTTTCCTCCAGAGTGTGTAAAATTACTATATGAATTATAGCATTTATCAGCTGGTAAAAAGTACTGGCCGCATACTCCTAGAAAAGAAATAACTGGTCAAGTTCCGCGAAAGTCGGGTAGGGCGCCAGGCCGGTTAATTTGGCGGAGATGAAGGGGACAAACAGAGCAGAAACATAGATGACAAGCCAAGTCTGGTCTGACTTGTCAAAATAGCTCCAATAATCTTTGATAGTAAAAGATTCTGCTTCGTCATCAAAAAGATTTGTGTACAAGCGGGCATCGAATAAGATCAGCAACTCAAAAATTGATAAGATAAATTGCGTCTGGGTGTTGAATTCAAAATAGCTGTAGGTCAAATTGATGAGAGTGATCAATTCAGCCGCGATCATCAGCAAGCTGAGCTCCAGCTGGATCAGGGTAAGCAGCTTGCTGATAAAGCGCATGGATGAATGATGTGCTATAATCGATATATTAATGCAAATTTAAGGAGGAGCACATGAACCTATTTCAAGTAAATGACATTAACGCCGGCGTTGAAGAATACCAGAAAACGCCGCAGGCTAAACTGATCGACGTCAGAGAAGAGGATGAGTACGCGGCAGGGCACATCCCGGCCAGCATCAACATCCCCTTGAGCAAGATCGAGTCCGCCCAAGGCGAGATCACAGACCTCGATACCCCGCTCTTTGTCTATTGCCGCAGCGGCAACCGGAGCGGCCAAGCAGTTGCCTGGCTTAAGCAAGCTGGCTACAGCAAAGTCCAAAACATTGGCGGGATTGCCAACTATAGCGGTAAGACTGAATAAAGTAGAGATCAAGTATCAAAAATTTAGATAAGAAAAGGACACCCATCACTATTCGTGACAGGTGTCCTTTTTGCATGTTTCTCTTATTCAAAAGCCATCTGGCTGGTGTAGAGCTGGTAGTAGAAGCCGCGCTTCTTGATCAAGTCGGCGTGCGGTCCTTCTTCAATGACTTGGCCGTCCTTTAATACGACAATCTTGTCTGAGTTCAAAATCGTCTTCAAACGGTGGGCGATCACGAAGCTGGTCCGGCCAGCAATCACGTTGTCCATGGCCTTTTGGATCTTTTCTTCCGTAACCGTGTCGACGTTGCTGGTTGCTTCATCCAGGATCAAGAAGGCCGGGTCGACCAGAATGGTTCTGGCAATTGACAAAAGCTGCTTTTGCCCGGTAGAGAAATTGGCCTGGCCATTCTCAATCGGCGTGTCATATTGCTCTGGCAGGGTCATGACAAAGTCGTGCAGCTGAGCTTCCTTAGCCGCGGCAATAACTTCATCCATTGAAGCTTCCGGCTTGCCATAGCGGATGTTGTCAGCTACTGTTCCAGAGAAGAGGACTGAGTCTTGCAAAACAATCCCGACATTGCTTCTGAGATTTTCCAATTTAAGGTCGCGGACGTCGACTCCGTCAAAAGTAACTGCACCGCTGTTTACGTCATAGAAACGGTTGATCAAGTTCATGATCGTCGTCTTACCAGACCCGGTTGGGCCAACAACAGCGACCGACTGCCCCTTAGGCACCTCAATTGATACCCCGTGCAGGATTTCCTTGTCTGGAGTGTAGCCAAAGTGCACATCTTCCAGGCGGACAGCGTCATTTACGCCTAAGATAGTCTTGCCGTCTGGTACCGTGTTTTCTTCTTCCTGCTCTTCAACCGTCTCAAGCCGTCTGGCACCGGTCAAGGCGAGCTGGAGCATGGAGTAGATGGAAGTTACTTGAGTCAGCGGCTGGAAGTAAGTCCAGGAATATTCAGTAAAAGTCACGATCAAACCCAGACCAGCTGCCTGGCTGACTTGCTTGGTCATAATCATGTAAGCGCCAGTGGCGATCACGATCGCGAAGTTTAACAGCGAGAAGCCGGAAACCAGAGGGTTCAGGATGCCAGAGTAGAACTGCCCCTTAAACATGGCTTCCCGCACCTTGGCGTTTTCCTTTTTAAAACCGGCAACTGACTGGTCCCTGAGTCCCTGGGTGATGATCACGTTTTCCCCGTTGAGCTGTTCGTTGATGTAGGCATTAAGCTCACCAACCCGGTCTTGCTGATTGTCCAGGTAGACGTGTGCTTTTTTCATAATGATCCAGCTTAAGAGCAAGATCAAAGGAGTAGTAGCCACAACGCTGAGGGCCAGCTTCCAGTTGATGACAAACATAACGATGATCGTGCCGACAAAAAGGAGGGACTGGGAGATGATTTCAAAAAAGGCGTTGTTTAAAGCATTGAAGATGTTGTCCAGGTCACTGTTGAACAAGGACAGGATCTGCCCGTCCTGGTGGGTATCGAAGTAACGGATGGTCATCCGCTGCAGCTTGCCGAAAAGGCCCTTGCGCATGTCGTTGTTGGCGTTAGCGTTAAAGCGGGTCATCATCATCCAGGCAATGTAGGTGGCCACGGAGTTAAAGGCATAAAAGCCGGCCATCCAGGCTAAGGCCTGGTAGAAGACGCCAAGACTGCCGTGCCACTTAACAAAAGCCGACAAGTTCGTAACCGCCTGCCCCAAAAGGGAGGGAGCGATGACCTGGGCGATGGTCGCGATCAGATAGAAGGCAACTGAAATTAAGATCGGCTTTTTGTAGTTTTTCAGATATTTCGTCAAATAAGTAAGCGACTTTTGCTTGTCTGACATTAAAGTTCCTCCTTTCTTTCCTTGGCTTTCTGGGTTTTATAGATTTCCTGGTAAACCGGGGAAGTTTTGAGCAGTTCCTCGTGGGTGCCTTCAGCAACCAGGCGGCCGTTATCGAGGACTAGGATCTTGTCCGCGTGCATGACAGAAACGATTTTTTCCGCGATCATGATCGTGGTCGTGTCAGGCAGCTGCTTTTCCAGGGCTTCTTGGACCAGCTTTTCGCTTTCCGCGTCCAGGGCGGAAGTTGAGTCATCCAGAATCAAAATCGGGCTGCCGGCGATGATCCCCCGGGCAATAGACAGACGCTGCTTTTGCCCGCCGGATAAGTTGGCACTTCTTTCTTCAACTTCATGGTCAAAAGTTTCATCGTAGCGCTGGATGAATTCGCTGGCCTGGGCCATTTGCGCTGCCCGTTCAAGTTCATATGAAGTAGCATCCTTTTTCCCTTGGCGGAGGTTGTCGGCAATGGTTCCTGAGAAGAGAACAGCCTTTTGCAGAACATAGGAAACCGTCTTTCTGAGGGCCTTCTCATTAACCTGGCGGAGGTCGCTGCCGCCGATCTTGATCTTCCCAGTTGTTGGGTCATAGAGGCGGGCGATCAGCTGGGCCAGGGTCGACTTGCCCGACCCGGTTGCCCCGACGATACCGACCATTTGGCCTGGTGCAACAGCAAAGGAGATGTGCTTTAAGACGGGCTGCTGGCCATCTGGGTAGGTGAAGGAGACGTCATCAAATTCAATTGAACCGCCCAAGGCGTCTTCCGGGGCTTTTTCATTGAAGACAACGTCTGGCTGGGTGTCCATGATTTCCTGGATCCGCCGTAAGGAGACGTTACCCCGGGAAATCTGCATGACGGCCATGCCGACCAGCAGGATGGCAAAGAGCATGGTCAAAACATAGTTGACGTATGGAGTGATGACGGAAACGTCTTGGGGATGCTGGAGAATGCTGGTCCCGATCAAGTAGACCACTAAGCTGATGACCAGGTAGGAGATCAATTGGGCACCAGGCAGGATGGTGGAGAACCAGTAGCCGACCTTGATGTTGACTTCGTTTAATTCGTCAGAATCCTTGTTTAATTTGGCAATTTCCTGGGGACTTTGGTTGAAGGATTTTACCACCCGGACCCCTTGCAAAAATTCCCCGGTCCGGCCGGAGATTTTGTCCATGTACATTTGGAACCTGTCGAACATGGCGGTAATTTGCTTGACTGCCACAACGCCCAGACCCATGATCAAGGCCAGGAGGACGACAACCGCCCACCAGTAGCGGGGGATGGTGACGATGGCCATGATGATTGACCCGATGAGGATCAAAGGCATCCGGATCAGCTGCATGAAGATGGTCATGATCATGTTCATGATTTGCTGCATGTCGTTGATCAAGCGAACGCTGAGCGATTCAGAGGAGAATTGCTGCACATTGGCCAGAGAGAAAGTCTGGATCTTGGCATAGGTGTCTTCTCTGAGGTCGCTGACCACGCCCTGGGTGATCCGGGAGGCGTAGTAAACGTTGAGGACCCCGGTAATAATGGATAAAAGGCCCAGGCCGATCAAAATCGCGGTGTCCCGGATGACGGCCTGCTGCTGGTCAGCCAGTAGTTCATTTTGCACCTGCTGGAGCAGGCGGGGCTGGTAGAGGGTGGCAAAAGCTGAAAAGACGATGGTGATCAAAGTCAGGAAAACGTCTTTTTTATATCGCTTGAAGTACGGCAAGAGAATTTTCATTATTTATGTTTTTCCTCCTTTAAGTTAGCTATTTCCTTGCTGAGGAGATCAGACCACTCATCCAGAATCTGGCAGGCCAAAGCTGCCCGGTCAAAGCCCAGCTTGTCGATCACCTTTTTCTCGATAGCCAGGATTTCACCTTCTTTTTCCCGGGCATAGGCAAGCCCGGACTCAGTCAAGGCGCAGTACTTGACCCGCTTGTCCTGGTCAGCAGAGCTGATTTCCAGGTAGCCGAGCTCAGCTAGATTGTGGATCCCCTTGCTGATGGATTGCTTGGGGATGCCGCTTCTATAGACGAGCTCTTTTTGTGACAGGCGGGGGTGGGTGAAGAGCTCATATAGAATGATGCTCTCGTACTGGGTGATTCCCATGAGCTTGTCATATTGCTCATACGCGTAAGTCGCCCGGACGCTGGCCAGGGTTACTGATTCTGAAATGCTTTCGTGGTTTTTTAAGTTCATAAAAAGTCTCCTTGTGGACAATACCTAAGATTTTAGTCTCTGTGTAGACTAATATCAAGAAAAAGGCTGAAAAGAATTAAAGTAATTTCTATCCTTGTCAGGCAAACAATAAAAATGCGATAATATTCTTGATATAGGCGCTTACGCTGTCTATGTGTTTGTAAGGTAGAAAGTAAGGAGAAAATAATGAAGATTGTATTGCTTGAGCCACTGGGCATTAGCCAGGAGAGTTTAGACAAGCTGGCGGAGAAATTGACCAAGCAGGGGCATGAATTTACGGCTTACGACAGCTTTTCAACGGATACTGAAGAATTGAAGAAGCGGAGCGAGGGCGCGGACGCCTTGATTATCGCCAACCACCCCTTGCCTGGTGAAGTAATCCGGGCAGATAAGAATTTGAAGTTCATCTCAGTTGCCTTTGTCGGGATTGACCATGTTGACCTGGAAGCCTGCAAGGAGAAAAAGATCAAGATCTCCAACACTGGTGGCTATTGCAACGACGCGGTGGCGGAATTGGCCATCGGTTTGACTTTGGACTGCCTCAGAAATATCAGTGCCGGCAATGAGGCTGTGCAAGCTGGTGAGGGCAAGGGCGGACTGCAGGGACATGAACTGGCAGGCAAAACTGTTGGGATTGTTGGTACTGGAGCGATTGGCTGCCGGACAGCAGAGATTTTTAAAGCCTTTGGCTGCAAGCTGATCGGATATAGCCGTAGTCAAAAGGCGGCCGCCCTTGACCTGGGCCTGGAATACAAGTCACTGGATGAAGTGATGGGGGAGGCAGATATTGTTTCCATTCATACGCCGCTGACTCCGGAAACTAAGGGCTTGATCGGTAAAAAAGAGATCGGCGAGATGAAGGAAGGGGCCATTCTGATCAACACGGCCAGAGGTCCGGTCGTAGATACTGAAGCGTTGGCTGCAGCATTAAAAGAAGGACGGATTAAGGCAGGGCTTGATGTGTTTGACCAGGATCCGCCACTGCCAGCTGATTATCCACTCATCGGAGTTCCGAATTTGGTTTGCAGCCCGCATGTCGGTTTTGATACGAAAGAATCAATTGACAGAAGAGCCGAGATGGCTTTTGAAAACGTGACTGCCTGGCTAAACGGCCAGCAGATCCGGACCATGCTGTAAGATAAATAGATAGATAAAGCGGCCAGTAGCTGGGAAAGATCCAGTTGCTGGCCGTTTTTTCGTATTATTCGCGTCTTGCCGCATCTTGTTACAGTTTTTTTACAAAAAGTTAGTCTACATGTATGCGCTAACAAAGAGTGCTGTTTCCAATTCGCATCTTGATTTAGCGCCATATTTAGTTATGGGCGGGTATTACAGCTCAAAGACCGACTTTATCAGGCAGCAGATTAAATGGTTTGATGACTATCATAATCCAGTTATTACTGACAATTATGGCAATATTTCACGATTTGCCTTTAGGGATCCTGATTTAATTGATCGGCAATTGCAGGAAATCAGCGTATATCGCTCCATGACGCAATTGCCATGTTCGGCATCGTCTTGATCATCTACTTTGGCGGCCGCAATGTCCTCCACATCGGCTGGAAGGCCTGGGACCTGGCCAGCTTCACGACTTTCTTAGCCTGCTTTACCAAACTCGCCACCAAAGTCTCCCACACTGCCAAACTGTTTAACGCTGTCCAAAAAGCCCAAGTCTCCTGGGTCCGGATCAGCCCGCTAATAAGCGATCCGATCTATGACCATTACCAAAAGGAAGAGAAAGTAATAAACGACCTCACTTTTGACCATGTGACGACTTTTTACCACGGCTACCCGGAAACCGCGGTCAAGGACATCAATTTTACCGCCTCCGCTAATGAAATCATCGGTATAACAGGTGAGGTGGCCTGCGGGAAAAGCCTGCAGGGCCATGTCATCTTGCTGATGACCCACCGGGTTGACTGCTTCAGCCAGCTGGACCAGATCATCTATATCCATGACCACCAGGTTTCTGTTGGCAAGCATGACGAACTGCTGAAAAAGAATGCCGGCTATGCCAAGTTGATTGAAGGGGGGGCAGCAACATGCATAATATCGCTAAAAAGGTCATTCATGACCATCCCAAGAGCTTCATCTCCATGGTCCTGCTCATCATCTTAAGCATCATCACTTCGCTTTTGCCGCCCCTGGCTCTGGAGCAGATCGTCAACCACTTGACTGATCAAAAGGAAGTTTCTCTCCTTTTTGCCCTGGCCTACCTGGGCTTGATCGTTTTGTCTGACCTTTTTGCCTCAGCCCAGAATATATCCATTACGATTTTTGGCCAAAAATTGACCCACGGCATGCGGAGTGCCTTAGTCCAAAAGCTGAACACCATCACGACAGGCTACTTGACCAATCACGAGAGCGGGGCAATCGCCTCAGTCTTTGTCAACGACGCCGACATCATCAACATGCCCTTGATCTTGGTCATGACCCGGCATTTCCAGAAGGCCTCCCTGGCTTCCCAGAAGCAAAACCGGGCCGCCATCGCCAAGGTCAACCACCATATCCCCGAAACTCTCCGGGTTCTCTCCATGATCCATATCTTTGAAAAAGAAGACTACATGGAAGACAAGTATGACCAATATATCGAAGAATCCTACCGGGCTCAGAACAAGTCCAACTGGCTGGACAGCGTCTATTCACCAATCATCCTGACCATCGAAGCCGTCGTTATCGGCTTGCTGATGATCGGAGCCGCCCAAGGGCAGAAGATGCAGACCTTCTTTGGCATCAATGCCGGCAGCGCCGTTGCCTTGATCGCCTATGTCGGGCAGATTTTTACACCGCTGGAATCAATCGGGATGGAAATCCAAAGCATCCAAGACGCATGGCCGGGATGAGCCGGATCCAGGACTTTTTTAATGAAACAGACAGCAAGCCGGACATCTACCAAGGAGAAGGGGACTACTTTACTTTTGACCATGTCACCTTCGGCTACTTGCCAGACCAGCCAATCTTAAAGGACTACTCCTTTAAAGGCGCCAAAGGCGAGCACGTGACCTTTGTCGGCCGGACCGGGAAGGGGAAGAGCACGATTTTTAAACTCCTCCTGGGCCTCTACCAGCCGCAAAAAGGGAAGATCCTGCTGGATGGCCATTCGCCAGATGCTCATCCCAAGAATCAGCGCCACTTCCTAGCAATTTGCGAGCAAGGGGTTGCCCTGGTCGACGGGACAGTCAAAGACCACATCACTTTATATGACGACACGATTACTGCTGAGATGATCGATAAGGCTTTAGCCATGGTTGGCCTAACCGATATCGTCAAAAATCTCCCGCAAGGTTTGAACACGCCGGTAAGTGACATCAACCCTCGCTGCAGCTCTTGATGATCGCCAGCAGCGTTGTCTGTGACCCGCAGATCTTGCTTTTAGACGAAATGACCGCATCCCTGGACAGGGAAACTGAGGCCAAAGTCCTCAAGGCAATCGATGCCGCCAGCAGCGGGCGGACAGTTCTGTCCATCTCCCACCGCCGCGGGGCCCACGATGGCCGGATCATCAAACTGTAACAGATTTTATGAAAACACCCCCCTGGCAAGTGCCAGGGGGGTTATTTCGTCTTAAACTTCTGCAATAGCTTCACTGATCGGCGTCTCGCCGCCAGTCATATTGATTACCTTGCCGTAGGTGTTTTTCTTGTCAAGGATTTGGGCCAAAACCGCGGCAACGTCTGGAATCGGGTTGGCGGCAAACTTTTCAGGCTTAAAGTTAACCTTGCCAGTCCCAGCCTTTTCTTCCAAAGTAGCTGGGGCCAGGATTGTGTAGTCCAGCTTGCTGTTATTGATCAGCCACTCGTCAGCGAAGTACTTGGCAATATAGTAGTCAGTCAAGCTGGCAAATTCTGCCTTGCCCTGCCACTTGTCCGGGTCGGCCGCGAAAATTGAGCTCAGTTGGATGTAGCGCTTAACGCCGGCCATTTCAGCCGCCTGGATCAACTTCACCGCCCCAAAGGCATCCGTTTGAAGCAAATCCTTGCCTCTAGAACCTGCCAAAAAATAAACCGCGTCCATCCCAGGTAAAAACTTAGCTAATTCAGAAGGGCTGGCGTGCAGGTCAAGGCTGAGGGGAGTGACGCCCGGCAATTTGACGATCGCGTCCTTGTGCCGGGAACCCGCGTAGACTTGCTGACCTTGATTAACTAATTCTTGAATAACAGCGGCTGCCACCCGGCCGCTTCCTCCGGCGATAAATACCTTCATTTTTTCTCTCCTTCTTTTTACTGGTTACGGGTATGATAACATGCATGCGAAAAATCTCCTAACAATTAGTTAGTTAAGAGCCACTTGTTTGCTTTTGCCCAAAAGATTTCTTGATCTGCTTTAAAAAGCGTTCAGCGATTGGAGAGAAGGTTTGATACTTCTTCCAAACCAAGTATAAGTTGGTCTCCAGTTTTGGCGTCAAGGGGCGGAAGACCATCCCGCTTTCCGGGGATGTATCGACCAACTTGTCAAAAGAAAGCAGGTAGCCCAAATGTTCTTTAGCAAAAACTGAGGCATTGTAGACCAGGCCAAAAGAGCCTTCCAGGTGGAGGTCATCCATCCTGTCTTTGGCCCAACGGGGGATGTCATTTTTCCAGGACTGGCCAGAACAAAAAAGGGGCAGGCCAGCCAGGTCGTCTACAGTGATGGATTCTTTTTGCGCCAATGGAACATCAGCCGGCATGACTACGCCCCAGCTATCGGTTTCCGGGAAAATCAGTGATTCATACTTGCTGGTGTCAGGCATCTCCGCCAAAACGACAAAGTCTAGGAGCCCCTTGTCCAGCTTCTCAGCAACTTGTGAGGTGTCCCCGCTGGTGATGTGGTAGCGCAGGCCTGGGTAGAGCTTTTTAAAAGAATTGATTTCCCGGGCCAAGTAACTAATCTGGTAGGATTCAGCTAAGCCAAAGTAGATGTCGCCGCCGGTAATATCATCCAGGGCTAAAAATTCCTGTTCAATTTTGTCAGCCATGGTCACCAGGTCCTCAGCACGGTTTCTGAGAAGAAAGCCTTCATCGGTCAGCTTGATGCTGAAGGATTGTCTGGTAAAAAGCTTCTGCCCGAGCTCTTCTTCCAGGGACTTGATCGCCTTGGACAGGGTGGGCTGGGTAACATGCAGGCTTTCCGCCGCCCGGGTCATGTTTTCGTCTCGGGCAACGGCCAAGAAGTAGCGTAAGGTGCGGATTTCCATTTTTGTCTCCTTATTCATAAAAGGAATATCATGAGATAGATTATAACCATTAGTGCATAAAGGCGCAAGCTTTTATACTAATCATTAAGCAAGGCAGAGGAGGTGCGGAATGGACTTGCCGACTATCAAGCAAAGCCTGGCTGATGCGGGCTGCGGGCAAAAATTGTCCACGGAAATTCTTAGGATGTATGAGAAGAGGGCAATATGCTGACGCCCTCCGGAAGATGAAGCTGGCAAGGAGCCAAGCCATGTGCGAATTGCACGAATGCAGCCGCAAGGTCGACTTGCTGGATTTTTTAATCAGAAGAGCGGAAAAAGAGAAAATTAGCTAATAATGGAGGCTAAAAATGATGCAAACTGAAGAATTAAAGCTAACGCAAGACTGGGACAAGGTCTTTCTGAAGAGTGACAAGGTCGACCACAAGAAGGTAACCTTTGCCAACCACTTCGGCATCACCCTGGCCGCTGACATGTACACGCCAAAGAATGCCGAGGACAAACTGCCGGCAATCGCTGTTTCCGGGCCATTCGGGGCAGTCAAGGAACAGTCAAGCGGTCTATACGCGCAAGAGATGGCAGAAAGAGGTTTTTTGACGATTGCTTTTGACCCATCCTTCACTGGTGAATCCGGTGGCAATGTGAGAGCTGTGAACAGCCCGGACATCAATGTCGAAGACTTCCAGGCAGCGGTCGACTTTTTGTCAGTTCAAGATAATGTAGACCCAGAAAGAATCGGAATCATCGGTATCTGCGGCTGGGGCGGGATGGCCTTGCAGACGGCCGCGATCGATACTAGAATCAAGGCAACAGTAACTTCTACCATGTATGACATGTCCAGAGTGACGGGCAATGGCTACTTTGACGCGAATAACATTGAAGAAACCCGCCACAAGATGCGAATTGCCTTGAATAAGCAGAGAACGGCCGACTTCAAGGCTGGCAGTTATGCCAAGGCCGGCGGGGTGGTTGATCCACTGCCAGAAGACGCGCCGCAATTTGTCAAGGATTACTACGCTTACTACAAGACTCCGCGCGGCTATCACAAGCGCAGCCTTAACTCGAACAGCGGCTGGAACGTAACGGCTACTACATCCTTGCTGAACATGCGCCTGTTTGCTTACACCAATGAAATCAGAAACGCGGTCTTGATGATCCACGGCGACCAGGCCCACTCCTGCTATATGTCAAAGGATGCCTACGCTGACATGATTAAGGATAGCAAGTACACCGACAACAAGGAACTACTTTTGATCCCGGGGGCAAGCCACACTGATCTATACGACCAAAAGGACATCATTCCTTTTGATAAGATGGAAGCCTTCTTTGACAAGTACTTGAAGTAAGCGGGTAGGAGAATGAAGCTGGAAGATTTTTTAGCGCATGTGAACAGCGGGAAAAGAATTGTTGATCCTTCAGAAGAACTGGAATACTGCTCATATTTGACGCAAGAAGCCTTGAAGGTGACGATGGAGCTGAATAATGCTTATCATACACCGGAAGAGGTGCAGGACTTGTTTGCCAAATTGACTGGCAGCGAGGTCAATCGGAGTCTGGCACTGCTGCCGCCATTTTATACTGATTGCGGGAAAAATATCCATGTTGGCAAGAACGTGTTCATTAATACTGGCTGCACCATCCAGGACCAGGGCGGAGTCTATATTGGCGACGGGGCTTTGATTGGCCACCACGCTATGATCGCTACTTTGAACCACGAGCAAGATCCAGCCAAAAGAGGGGAGCTATTGCCAGCAGCGGTTCATATCGGCAAAAGAGTCTGGCTGGGCGCGAACGTAACTGTTTTGCCAGGCGTCACGATTGGTGATGGAGCGATTATCGCGGCTGGCGCGGTAGTAACAAAGGATGTACCGGCCAGAACAATCGCGGCAGGCGTGCCAGCCCACGTGGTGAAAGAAATAAGTGAATAGTAGAGAGCAGCATTCTGGAAATTAGGGATGCTGCTTTTTATAATGTGTATTTTTTTAAAAACATATTGTTTGTACGGAGAAGATGTATAATGGACTTGATCAACAAAAGTTGACCTTAGTGTGTAATTGAAGGGGATGAGAAAAAATGTTTACACAGAAGCAAAAGACGATTGCCTATCGGGTTTTGATGGCAATTTACCTAGTTGCTTTGGGACCAAACTATACTTTTGGCTACGCGACGCAAGATAATCCTACTAATCGCTTTTTCTTGATTGCTAATTTGTTGTCAATTGTCGCACTTATTCTGGCAGCTGTTTGGATTAACCGGCCGAAGTTTTTCAAGGTAGTGTCTGCTATGATGGTGATTGTGGCTATCTTGGGAGTAGTTCAGCTTGCCTTTCCAGGGCAGTCAGCTTATGCAAGGTACAGCAACGCTTGGGCAATCATTAATATTATTTGGGCTGTATTAACTGTACTTTACCAAAAGCAGCAGCTTCAGATGAAGAAAAATGCTTAGTTTAATCTAAATACCAAAAGGCATGACTCCGTTAATTCGGAATCACGCCTTATTTTTTAGCGATTTTTTCTAACGATGCTCTGTTCTACAGAGATAAAGTGATTCTTGCCGTCAACCGTGTGGTCAATCAAGGTGAAGTATGTCGTGTCCTTGCTGTTTTCTGGTACCGCAAGACGGGCATTGTAGCCAGTAGCAATAAAGTTGTTCGCAATATCGTAGATGTTCTTCAATAGCAGCTCTTGCTGTTCATCATCGATACCAGAGAAGGACTCGTCCATCAAGATGATCTTCGAAGCAAGCGGATTGCTCATCTCCTTTTCGTCCAGTTCCAAAACGATCAAAAGTGGTTCAAGGATCGCACGGCTTCTTTGCCCTTCAGAGAAGGCATTAAGCTTACGGTCAGTTATCTTTTCCGGGGCGTCACCAGCATGGCGGCGGAAGCTGATGTTAAATCTGTACCATTTCTTGTAGTCAAACTCCTCATAGAAGTGGTCAACCAGCTCATCTCTGCTCATCTCTGCTCATTTCATGGTTATTGTCCTTGATATAAGTCCAGAAGCGGTCCATCAAGAGGGTAACCGCGTTTTGGCTTTCCGGACTGTCGATAGAAGTGTTCCCAAAAGCAGCCAGGTAGTCCTTTCTGTAGTCAGGAATTTCACTGAAGCTGGTATAGAAGGAGATATGGCTTGTCTGTTCCTTTTCCTTCAAGGACTTGCTGATCTGTTTAGTTAAAGTTGTAGCTTCGGCAGTGGCCTGGCGGATCTTTTGCAGAATCGTCGAGTTGTTAAGGTAGCGGGCCAGGCGCTGAACTTCATCATCAGCTGAAGCCTGGAAGGATTCCAGCTGCTGGCGGATATCGTCATAGAGCTTGCTGAGCTCTAACTCCTGTTCACCGTAGTAGTAGTGAACCACCGCAATTTTATGCAACAAGTTTTGGACTTGAACGAGCAGGTAGTCACTAAGTTCAATGTCTTCAAATTCCAAATGCTTGCTGTTGTCGACCCGGTAGTCTATTTCACCGTTAATGCTGTTAACAGCAATCATAGCCAGGTTAGCCTTATTTTGGTTGCTTGCCTTGACTTGCTCACTGTTCCAGTCGTTAGGGGATGCATCCTTGACCTTTTCAGTTAAATTCAGTTTTTCCAGCAGATCTGTTACTGCCTCATACTCATGGTTCAGGTCTTCATAGGCTGCCTGCCTTTCTGGTAAACGTTCCTGGTAAGCAGTAAGATGATTGTTTTCTTGCTCCAACTTGAATCCAAATGATTCTATCGCTTCGGATCCAGAATATGGGAAAAGGTCAAGAAAATAAAGAGGGGGCAAGTGGAATTCAGTCTGACCTATAAGTCTGCTCTTACTAAGTAGAAAAAGTGTAAGAAGCTTGATATGTCAAAGCTTTACGCTACTCTGTCTCCCGAAGATTTTACATTAGCTTTCAAAAAATGCTATAATTTTCTTTGAAAGCGCTATAGAAATGCGGAAAGGGGCAAACTAGATGGAAAAGATATTATATCTCATGCGGCACGGACAAACCTTATTCAACCTTGAACACAAGATCCAAGGCTGGTGCGACTCACCTTTAACTGAATTGGGGATCAACCAGGCCAAGATAGCTGGCCGCTACTTTACAGACAATAAGCTCAAGCTGGACCACTGCTATTCCAGCACGAGTGAGCGGGCTTGTGACACCTTGGAACTAGTTACTGGCGGCAAGCTGCCTTATACCCGGCTCAAGGGGATCAAGGAATGGAATTTTGGCTGCTTTGAAGCGATGGACGACTTTTTGAACCCACCATTGCCTTATGACGACTTTTTTGTTAAGTATGGCGGAGAAAGCCAAGACGGAGTCAGTGAGAGAATGGCTAAGACCTTGAGCCAAGTGATGGAGCAAGAAGACCACCATTTCGTTTTGGCTGTATCGCACGGAGGTGCCATGGCTTGCTTTTTACGTTACTACAAGCAGCCTTTGCCGCACGGGATAAAGAACTGCACTATCCTCAGACTCAAGTATGAAGACGGGCAGTTTACCTTGCTGGACTACTTTGAACCAGATTTCAGCGAGTTAGAAAAATAAAGATAAATTCTCTTTTTTTCTTAATTTTTTAACAATGATTTTTTGCGGGAAAAGCCCTTTCTTAATATAATGTAGACAAGAAAAGAATTTTTGGCATAAATATCAGATTTTGCTAAGGCAATAGAAAAGCAGAGGGACATCATGAAGTACGAATTAAGCGGCGGGAATACCTGCCCATTAGCTACTGTAACCCTTGATAAGGGTGAAAGCATTAAAGTTGAAAACGGCGCCATGGTGTACATGAAAGACGTCACCATCGCCGGTAAGATGAACTCCAGCAAGAAGGGCCTGGGCGGTTTGCTCGGCGCAATTGGCCGGAGCTTGACCAGTGGTGAAAGCATGTTTATCACCCAGGCAACTGGTGATGCGGACGGCGGACAAATAGGGGTTGCACCGGCAATTCCTGGCAAGATTCTAAAGCTTTCCGTTGGCAAGCAGCAGTATTGCTTAAACACCGGGGCATTTTTAGCAAGTGACGACAGCGTCAGCTACAAGATGAAAAGTCAAAGTTTTAGCAAGGCAGCCTTTGGGGGAACAGGTGGTTTCTACGTAATGAAAACTGAAGGCGAAGGTGACATGTTAGTTAACGCCTTTGGTGACCTGGTAGAACTGACCGTGACTAGCAATAAGCCGATCTCAATTGACAATGAACACGTCATTGCCTGGGATGCAAATCTTGATTACGACATTAAAGTAGCGTCGGGGATGTTTGGCTTTACCTCAGGTGAAGGCCTGGTCAACCACTTTACCGGGGATGGCAAGGTTATCATCCAAACTCGTAACCTGCGTTCATTAGCTGAGGCCCTGCAACCTTTTATCGTTGAAAAAAACAGCAATAGTTAATGCAGCAAAAAAGATCGCCACAATCGTGACGATCTTTTTTCATGTCTGTTATTTTACCTCCGCAAACTTTCCAGCTTCAACATCACTGATAAACTTATATAAGGAAGAAAAGAATGCCTGAGGATTATCGACGTGGTGGCAGTGGCCGCCATCTGGCGTCACAACCATCCAGGAGTTTTTCAAAGTCTTGTGCATCCGGCGGACGGCATCAAGGGGCATGGTGTCAAATTCGCCGACCGTTAAGAGGGTAGGGAGGGTGATCTGCCCTAAACGGTCTCTGAAATCCCACTCAGTTAACTTGCCGACCATCATGAATTCGTTGTTACCCTGGAAGTAGTTGTACACCTGGGTATTGGTCGTGCTGACCACATGCCGGGGCGCGTTTTCCGGGTGCCGGACCAATTAAACGGAGTAGAGCTTGGCAACCAATTCCTGGTACATCGCATCATCAAAATTCTCAGATGCTTCACATTCCTTCATGTATTCCACTTGAGCCGGGCTGAACATTTCATCCCTTTCACGGTTGATGTTGACCGTGTACTCATCCAAATTGTCAATCATCGATTCAATAACCACTGCCTTAAGATGCTGGCCATATCTGACTGCGTATTCCTGTGCCAGCAAGCCGCCCCATGAATGTCCGAGCAGGTAGAAGTTTTCCAAACCGAGCTTTTGGCGAACTTCTTCCAATTCATCGACGAAGTAATCAACAGTAAGGTACTTGCGATTTTCTTCCTTTGAAAAATCTGGTTGATCTGACCAGTACGAACCCAATTGGTCATAAAAGTAAACCTCAACTCCTTTGCCGGCTAAGCCAGCCTTGAAATTGTCAAAGTCTTCATGGTTGTCACCAGGCCCGCCGTGCACGCAGAGCAACTTGACCGGCCCTTCATTGACCTTGCGGGTAAAAAGGTGATAGCCATTGTCTAAAGTAACGATTCTCGTTTGATCCATGATTTTTTCTCCTTCAGTCATAAATTCACTTGTTACTTGAAGTATGCTCTCGTGTAGTCGACCATGCCAACCTTGTGCCAAAGTACCCCTTTTAAGTTGGAGTTTACCAGGTGGTCTTCAACCATGGTGTAAAGAGGAAGAACAGGGTAATCTTGGTTCATTTGTTCCTGTGCCTTTAACAGGTGACTGAAGTAGACTGATCTGGTCGCGGCATTTTTTCTGGCTTGGCTGAGCTCATTGTTGTAGGCAGCACTGGTGTATTTACCGTAATTGTGGCTGTTAGTCTTTTCCAAAGTCTGCAGTTCGCTGTATGGGTCAGCGTAGTCGTTGAGCCACAAGGAAAGGTAAAGGTCATATTTGCCATTGGCAACCAAGTTGTAGGCGGACTTGGATGGCAGATTCTTGACGGTCACTTTAAGTCCTGGCAGCTTGCTTTCCAGCTGTGACTGCAGGAATTCACTGACATTCTTGTCGGTAGTTGTATCACTTGCTACCAGGGTCAGCTCAACTTTTGACTTGCCCAGTTGCTTTAAGCCGGCCTGCCAAAGCTTTTTAGCCTTGGCAACATTGTAAGTTTCTTTTGGCTGCGCTGCTGTTGCGAAGTCCTTGCCACTGGCTGGATCCTTTGCGGCATTTGGTGCTGAGAAGGTGTAGGAAGGCTTTGAACCATCTGCTAAAACCTTTTTAGACAGCTGAGTACGATTAACAGCCAAGTAGAGGGCTTGACGGAGTTGTTTGTTGGCCAATACGGCACCCTTAGCCATATTCAGATTTACGAAGTTATTACCTGACCGGTAGAGGTGGTAAAGGTTCTTGTTGTTTTGCAGACCTTGTGCCGTCGTGCCTGAAACTACAGCGTCATCTAGGCTGCCTTGCTGGAAGAGCTGGTGGGCAGTGTTTGAATCCTTGACGACTTGGTAATTTAGCTTTTGCAGCTTGACCGCGCTTTTAGCGTAGTAGTGTGGATTCTTGACGGCAGTCCACTTTTCGCTGGTGTTGGTCCACTTGGTGACCTTGAAGGCCCCGTCAAAAGCGGTATACTTGGCAGCCGTACCATATTTGGCACCATATTTTTTAACAAGGCGGGTGTTTTGCGGGTAAAAGGCTGGCATAACCATCTTGTCGATGAAGGTCGGTTCTGGATTTTCAAGCTGCACGACCAGTTTATACTTGCCAACGGCTTTGACGCCTAAGCTGTTGACCGCCTTTTTGCCTTGAGAGATCTGGTCAGCATTCTTGATATTGCTGAAGATGTAGTTATAGCCAGACATTGCTTTGGGAGAAACGCCTTTTCGCCAGGCTGTTACAAAGTCTTGCGCGGTTACAATATCACCGTTTGACCATTTGGCATTGTGCCTCAGATTGAAAGTATAGGTCTTACCGTCACTGGACTTATGATAGCTAGTGGCAACCGCGGGAACTGGCTGGTCATTTTTATCTGACCGGTAAAGGCCAGCCATAGTTTGCACCAAAGTGTCCCATTGGGGGATTGAGGCAGTCACTGAGGTATCGAGGGAGCTGACTACATCAGTTTCCATCAAGTTCAGGCTTGTCTTGCCATTGGATGCTTGGGAATTGCTATTGCCGCAGGCCGCCAACGTGCAAGCTGACATGCCAAGTAATGCAACTGTTGCCATTTTTCTAACTTTCATGTGTATTCCTCTTTTCATTTCATCTTGCAGGGAAAAGAAAAGCGCCCCACTGGATCAAATTGATCCAATAGGGCGCTATTAGCGCGGTACCACCTATTTTCGCCGTTAGGCCTTCACGCACAGATAATGCGCTGCCGCTTTAAGGGGCGGACCCCGAAACCACTAATCTCGCAGTTTCCGCTCAAAGGTGATTTTCGCACTTGGTCTGACCGCTTCTTCACACCGACCAGAAGCTCTCTGCAGGTCTCGCCAAAACTACTTTTCCTTTTCAAAGCAATGTTGTTTTGATTTCATGTCTTTTATCTTAATCCTAAATCTGAGAAAGTCAACAGTAAATGGCAAAAAAGTTAAATCAAAGTTATAAATGCTGAAAAGAATTTTAACGCTGTGTTAAGACAACGGGATCAACTACCTGTTTGACAGTGAAGATGAAAAGTATGTCGTCAACTCTTTGCCTTTTAATCCGCTGAAAAATCCTGACCAGATGCAGCAGCTGGAAAAAGATGATTATGGCGTCCAATTCTCTCATACCTTGGATGAACAGATTGGCGGCCAGCTGGAGGCTGGCTTTACTTTAACCAATCTCTATGAAGATACCAATGGCGAAGGCCGCCTGCACGAATTGAATATCCCGACTTTTATCGCGACCAGAAGCGTGAAATAGCAAAAGCCACCAAGTTTGAGCTTGGTGGCTTTTAATGTATCCAAAATGATATACTTTTTTCTTATTCTTCGCTATGTTCAAACTGTGATTGGTAAAGGTCGGCGTAAAAGCCTTTCTTTGCCATCAAGCTGTCATGGTTGCCAACTTCCACTTGCTTATATCCTGGCCGCCAATCGTGATCCTCCCGCTGTTTAACTCGTAAAAGCGCATCAAGAGCTTGACCAGGGTGGTCTTGCCGGCCCCAATAGGCCCGACGATTAATGTGCTAAGTTATTACAAGTGGAAATCTAGAAACTTTTTCAAAGAAAAACGCCAGCAAATGCTGACGTTTAAAACTATTGAGTATTGATGAATACAGTTTCTACAGCTTGGTGATGTCGACCAAGGAGATCTTGTTGTCGTGCTTGGCTTCCAGGGCGTGGATGAGGGCCCGCGCCGTATCAAGGGAAGTGTAGATCGGCACACCGGCTTCTACGGCAAAGCGGCGGATCAGGAAACCGTCCTTCAAGTTGTTGTTTCTGGTTGGGATGTCGATGACCAGGTCGACCGTTTCCGTCAAGATCAAGTCAAAGATGGTGTTCTCTTTGTCATTGATCCGGTTGACCAGGCGGGCAGGGATGCCATGACTCTGCAAGAAGTCGTATGTCCCTTGGGTCGCGTACAGGTCGTAGCCGAAGTTGTGGTATTCCTTGGCGATTGGCAAAAATTCTTCCTTAGCCGAATCCTTGACCGTGCAGATAACCTTCTTGTGCTTAGGCAGGTCCAGCCCAGTCCCCATAAAGGCCTTGTACATGGCTTCTTCAACGTCTTCAGAAATTCCCAGAACTTCACCGGTTGACTTCATTTCCGGCCCCAAGGCAATTTCCGCCCCGGTAATCTTTTCAAAGGAGAAGACTGGCATCTTGACGGCAACTGTCTTCTTTTCCGGAGCCAGACCGTAGTCATAGCCTTGCTCCTTGATGGACTTGCCAATGATGACGTTGGTTGCCACGTCAACCAGCGGAATCCCGGTTACTTTGGAGATATAAGGGATGGTTCTGGAAGAGCGGGGGTTGACTTCGATCACGTAAACTTTGTTTTCGTAAACGATAAACTGGATGTTCATCAACCCCTTGACCCTCAAGGCCTTGGCCAGGCGCTTGGAGTATTCTACGATTCGTTCCTTCATCTCCTGGGATATCTTTTGCGGCGGGTAGATGGAGATTGAGTCACCAGAGTGGACACCAGCTCTTTCTACGTGTTCCATGATCCCTGGAATCAAGATGCCTTCGTCATCGCAGATAGCGTCAACTTCACATTCCTTGCCGGCCAAGTACTTGTCGATCAAGATCGGGTGGTCTTCAATGTTGAACTGGGAAGTGATGTGGTCAATAAAGCGCTTGAGGTCGCCGTCATTTAAGGCGATTTCCATACCGGCCCCGCCTAAAACGTAGGAAGGACGGACCAAAACCGGGTAACCCAGCTCATTAGCGGCCTTTAAGGCTTCTTCAGCCGTAAAGACGGTTTGCCCCTTCGGCCGGTCGATCTGGCACTTTTCCAAAATCTCGTCAAATCTTTCCCGGTCTTCAGCCGCGTCAACACTGTCGGCAGAGGTACCAAGGATCGGCACGCCCATCTTCATCAAGTCCTGGGAGAGCTTAATCGCGGTTTGTCCGCCGAATTGGACGATGGCCCCGTCTGGCTGCTCAAGTTCAATGATGCTCTGCACGTCTTCTGCCGTTAATGGTTCAAAGTAGAGGCGGTCGGCGATGTCAAAGTCAGTTGAGACAGTTTCCGGGTTGTTGTTGACGATGATGGTTTCGTAGCCAGCTTCCTTCAGGGCCCAGACACTGTGCACGCAGCAGTAGTCAAACTCAATCCCTTGGCCGATTCTGATTGGGCCGGAGCCAAAGACAATCACCTTTTTCTTGGACCGGTCTGGCTGGATTTCATGTTCACCGCCATAAACGCTGTAGAAGTATGGAGTTTCGGCGTCAAATTCAGCCGCGCAGGTGTCGACCGTTTTGAAGGCAGCCGTGATCTTCAAGCCCTTTCTGAGGTAGTAAACTTCATCAGCCGTCTTGCCGGTTAAGCTGGCGATAACCCGGTCTGGGAATTCGCAGTGCTTGGCCAGTTTCAAAAGATCTGGCGTCAGTTCTTCGCTCTTGAGGCGGTCTTCAATTTCAACCAGGTGCTTGATCTTGTCAATGAACCAGACGTCGATCTTGGTAATGGCATGAATTTCCCGGATGGAGACGCCCTTTCGCAAGGCTTCGGCAATTCTGAAGGCCCGCTTGTCGTCAATCTTGCGGAGGTCTTTACGGAGATTATCAGCCGACAGCTGGGCAATTTCTTCATTATAAAGGTAGTAGCTGTCTTGTTCCAGGGAACGGAGGGCTTTCATGAAGGCACCTTCGAAGTTGTTGCAGATAGCCATGACTTCCCCGGTTGCCTTCATTTGGGTGCCCAGCTTGCGGGAAGCGTCGTAGAATTTGTCAAAAGGCCACTTAGGAATCTTGCAGACGATGTAGTCAAGGGTTGGTTCGTAAGAAGCGTAGGTCTTGCCCGTTACGGCGTTGACGATTTCATCCAAGTTGTAGCCCAAAGCAATCTTGGTAGCAAGCTTGGCGATAGGGTAGCCAGTTGCTTTTGAGGCCAGGGCAGAAGACCGGGAAACACGAGGGTTGACTTCAATGACGCAGTATTCAAAGGAGTCTGGGTTGAGGGCAAACTGGACATTGCAACCGCCCTTGATGTTCAAGGCAGTGATGATGTTGAGGGCAGAGGAGCGGAGCATCTGGTAGTCCTTGTCTGACAAGGTTTGAGATGGCGCTACCACGATACTGTCACCGGTGTGGACACCGACCGGGTCCATGTTTTCCATGTTGCAGACGGTGATGCAGTTGCCGGCACCATCGCGCATGACTTCGTATTCAACTTCCTTCCAGCCGGCGATTGATTGTTCAATCAAACATTCAGTAACTCGGGAGAGGCGGAGGCCGTTAGAGCAGATTTCATGCAGTTCTTGTTCATTGTGGGCGATCCCACCGCCAGTCCCGCCCAAAGTGTAGGCCGGGCGGACAACTACGGGATAGCCGATTTCCTTGGCAAAAGCAATGGCGTCTTCAACGTAGTTGACGACAACTGACTTGGCAACCGGTTCACCGATTCTTTCCATCAAGTTCTTGAATTCCAGCCGGTCTTCAGCCATCTTGATCGTGTCGGTGTCAGTACCGATTGTCTTGACATGGTGCTTTTCCAAAAAGCCTTCATCAGCTAATGCCATGGCAATGTTCAAGGCGTTCTGCCCGCCCATGGTTGGCAGAAGGGCGTCTGGCTTTTCTTTTTCCATCAATTGCTTAACGACTGGCACAGTCAAAGGTTCGATGTAGACGTGGTCAGCCATGTCGCCGTCAGTCATGATCGTGGCCGGGTTGGAGTTGATCAGGACAACTTCGATGCCTTCTTCTCTGAGGGCTCGGCAGGCCTGGGTCCCGGCATAGTCGAATTCAGCGGCCTGGCCAATGATGATCGGGCCGGAACCAATCACTAAAACTTTTTTGATATCGTCGCGCTTAGGCATTCTTGTGTTCTCCCATCATTTCAATAAAGCTGTCAAAGAGGTATTCCGTGTCGTGCGGGCCGCCGCAGGCTTCCGGGTGGAACTGGACGGACTTGATGTTTTCCTTTAAGTATTCCAGGCCTTCGATCGTCTTGTCGTTGACGTTCTTGAACCAGACCTTGGCTTGCTTTGGATCAATCGTGTCTTCCTTGATCACATAGTTGTGGTTTTGCGTGGAGATGTAGACCCGGCCAGTGGTCAGATCCTTGACTGGGTGATTGCTGCCGTGGTGGCCGTAGACCATTTTTTCCGTCTCAAAGCCGTGGGCTAAGGCTAAAAGCTGGTGGCCCAGGCAGATGGCGAAGATCGGGATGCCGGAAGAAGCAAGAATTTTCAGCTGGTCAATGATTTCCGTGCATTCACTCGGGTCGCCGGGGCCATTTGAAAGCATGATCCCATCGAAGTTGTGGTCTAAGACATATTGGGCCGGAGTGTCAGCCGGCAGGACTGTGACACGGCAGCCTCTTTTGGCCAGTTCTCTGGCGATATTGCGCTTGGCACCGAAGTCGTAGAGGGCAACTTCGTAGTCACCTTGACCGACATGGTAGGGTTCAAGGCAGCTGCACTTTTCAACGACCCCTTGGATCTTGAAGGCCTTGATCTGGTCAATTACTTCGCTGACTTCGTAATCCTTAGTAGTGATCATCCCGTTCATGCAGCCTTCTTTGCGCAGGATCCGGGTGATGGCCCGGGTGTCGACGCCTTGGATGCCGGGGATGTTGTTTTCAATCATGTAGTCGTTCAGACTCATATTCATGCGGAAATTGGACCCCAGACGGGAAAGCTCGCTTACTACAAAGGCTTCGACAAAGGGGTGGGCGGCTTCCTGGTCATCCAGGGGAACACCGTAGTTGCCGATCAGGGGATAAGTCATGACCACGCTTTGACCGGCATATGACGGGTCGGTCAAGACTTCCACATAACCAGTCATCGCCGTGTTGAAGACGAATTCGCTGATAACATCATGGACCGCGCCGAAGCTTTCGCCTTCAAAAACGTGTCCATCTTCCAGTATTAAACGCGCTTTCATTGATTGTTTGACTCCTATAAAAAAAGACATGTCAACGAGTGACATGTCTTAAGTGATGAAATATTAATAATTTGAAAAAATGGAAAAGGAACAGCAAATGAAGCTGGGCAGATATCTGGGTTAATGTTAATAAATGCGGCCATTTTTGCTGCTTCCTTTCTGTTTTTTCAATAGTATAAAGGATAGATGCAAGGCTTGCAAGTAGTTTTCTTGATCTTCATTACGAAAGCTGCATATTTTATATGCATTTAGTTGGTAATCGTTGATTTATCTAGGTGAAAGCTTGATTTGTCTGGATAATCACGAATATTCGCTTTTTCATTATTAAAATGATATTTAAATTAAAAAGTTTTCCGCTTCTATGCTATACTTTTGACTGAGGTGAAACAAATGCCAGGAATCGGAACAGTAAGCAACGTCACCGCCATTATCTGCGGCGGTCTGCTAGGACTTAACTTCGGCCACCTACTCAAGGCCTGGGTGCAGGAAATATTAATGGTCGCCTGCGGGCTGGACGTGGAAAAGAGCGAATTCCTCAGTGAGAACGACCTCGTAACCGGGATCAGAAACCGCAACTATTACCAACACGAGATTAATAATCTTTTGCAAGCAGCTCAAGAGAGCGTTACTTATGTCTTCTGCGACGTCAATGGCCTGCACGAAACCAACAACAAGTTTGGCCATGAAGCCGGGGACCGGATGCTGATTGCCCTGGCTAGTGAATTAGCCAAAAGCTTCGGGCAAGACCTGTCTTTCCGCTTTGGCGGGGATGGGTTTTTAGCAATTACCTTAGACGAGCGCTTGGACAAAGTCCAAGCAAAGTCTGACCAAATCCTTTCTAACTTGAGAAAGCAATGCTACCACGTTTCAATCGGGATCAAGCCGGCAAAGGACGACCACTTAAATGTCAGTGACCTGCTCTACCAGGCAGACAAGGCCATGCGCAAATCCAAGGAATAATTTCTACAAGAAAGCTGAGAGCGACCGCCGGGGCCCGGTAATCTTCTTTCTTTACTACATTTATGACTGCAGAGAAAAAGCCGGTATTAACCGGCTTTTTCTATTGCTTCTAAAGCTTGTATTTCTTTAATAACCAAGATGGTTGAGCCCAAGACGCAGATGATTCTGGCTCCCAGTTCCGCGCCCCAGAAAGCATTAGTCTGAAGAGGCGTTAAAAGCAGCCAGGTAGCGGCTAGCTTAAGGGCTAATTCACCCAAGTTGTAGTAGAGGTATTCCTTCATCAAAACCATGCTTCTGAGCAATCCTTCATTCAAGAACTTGAAGATGGAGAAAAGCTGGATACCAACAAAAGCATAGAGGTAAACTCTGAAGAAGGAGTAAGCTGCCTGGTTTTGGCCTGGATCAAAGAACATGCCTGCTAATAGCTGGCAGAAGATGACTGACAGGGCTGAGCTGACCAGCCAGTAGATGAGGGAGACATTGCTGCAGTAGCGGTAAACTGCTTTAACAGCAGAGTACGTTTTTGCCGCCAATAACTGAGCCGTCATCAGAGTTAACGTCTGGGCAAAGCCAACCAGGACGATCCGGGCCAGGTTCATGACCTTGACGATAGCGACATAGCCCAAGATTGCCTCCTGGCCAAAGGGGTTGACACAGGCCTGAACCAATGTTGCGCCGAAGGTGATCGAGAATTGCTGGAAGATGGTTGGCAGGGCGATATGAAGGATGGACTTGATTTTTGTCCAGGAGAGGTCAGGTTTAGGGGAGACAGGCTCTTCTTCCTGCCGGTCCATTTTTGCCAAAAGGTAGAGGGTGACCAGCATGGTGATCCCTTGAGCTAAAACCGTGCCCAGGGCTGAACCTAATACGCCCAGCTGCAAGACGAGAATGAAAAGAAGATTTAGTAGGTTTAAGATGCTGGAAGTTGCCAGGAGATAGAAGGAGATTTTGGCTCGCTCATTGGAGATTAAGATAGCCCAGCCAACGTCATAGATGTAGATGATCGGCAGGGCAAAGAGGTAGACCCGGCCATATAGGAGGGCATCCCCCACCATGTTTTCCGGTAAAGACACTGCCTTATAAAGGGCAGGCAGGGAAATCCAGGCAATTACCACTAAGACCAGACCGCTAATAGCACTGAGAAAGAGGGTGTCCCGGGCCATGGCGGCCTTCTCTTTATTTTTACCGGCACCTAACAGCCGGGAGACCATGACGTCAACCGCCATTTCAAAGCCGCCGGAGACAACCAGGAAAAGCATGATGATATTGGCTGCGTTGCCCACGGCGCCTAATTCCCTGGCTCCCAGATAGCGGCCGATGATGGCCATGTCGATGACGCTGTAGAGCTGCTGGACAAACAGCTCGCTGATCATGGGCAGGCTGAAGGCCCAGACTTTCTTTTTCAATTCTTCTGTCATTTTTCTTACCTGCTTTCCAATTGCATACCTTTAGGGTAAACTATGCCCTAAGGGAATAGTCAAGGGCTGAAGAATTTTAGTAAGGAAAGAATTGACCGATATGGACGAGGAATTTATTAAAACCGGGGATTTTGCCAAAATGTGTGCTGTCACCAAGAAAGCACTTTATGTCTATGAAGCAAAAGGGCTCTTGAGGCCGGCAGTTGTCAAAGATAATGGCTACCGCTACTACCGGCTGGAACAGGTGGACCAAGTTGCCACGATCCGCCTGCTGGAGAAATTGGGCAGCAGCCTGCAGGAGGTTGGGGACTTTTTCGCCTTAAAGGATTTGAATGAACGGCAGAAGTATTTAGGCAAGCAGCAGGAAGCAGTCGAAAGAGAGATGGCTGAGCTGGGGAAGATCAAGTCCAGCTTAGAATTTTTTGACCAGAGAATCAGTGACTTGAAGCAGACTGGTTTAAAAAAGTGGCGGTTGAGACTTGCCCGGAAGAATACCTGGAAGTCAGTCCTTTTAGGCATGGTGTTTCGCTGAATCCAATCAGCTTCGGGCCTAGGTATGGGGTGATCGTCGATGACTTTGAAAAGGCAGAAATCAGCCGCTTTTTTAAAGTAGTGGAAAGAAAAGAGGGCAATTACGTCAAAGTGGCTGGAAAGTATGCCTGCTTTTACCAGGAAATGGAGAACGACGATGTTGCTGGCAATGGACCGAAGGCACTGGAATTTTTAAGAAACAAGGCGAAGATTGTCCCGCCTTTTTACCAGGAAGACTTCAGCAGTTCCGTTTCAGGTCATGACGGATCGGTAATCATCAAGTATTCTGCCAAGCTGGATTTGTAAGCAAATAAGCAGTATCCCTGCAGAATTTTTCGTGAGGGGATGCTGCTTTTTAGTTGAAACTTTGCCTAACTCTTTTTAACCTCATTTGAGGGAAAAAGGGCAAGTAATCATCTCAAAAAATTTGCGTGCAAATGAGAGCTTTTCTCAGCATCTTTGGCGGAAAATCGATTTTCTACCGAATGCGTAGAAATAGGCATTTTTACGCATTCGAATCTTGATTAGTTAGGACGGAATTTTTAACAATTTTGCCGCTTCAATGCACCTTTGTGCTAGAATAAATACATAAAGACGCATTCAATGAGGGGAGGATTTTGCTAGCAAAATGGGCCGAAAAGTTAAAAAAACAGAGAGCAGCAGAAATATCCGGCCGCTGAAAACGGCAAAGGAAATCAACGCTATGAAACGAGCTCTGCAATTTGGGACCGGGACAGTTACCGGGCAAAACAGGAATGGTCTGCGGAATGCTATGATTTTTGTCTTTGGAATCAATACGGGTCTCCGGATCTCCGACATCGTCAAGGCCAAGGTGTCAGACATTGAAGACGGGGAATGGTACAACCTGGTTGAAACCAAGACCCACAAGAACCGGCATGCCTATATTGGCAATATCAGCCAGGACTTGGAAAATTACATTGACCAGATGCAGCTGAAGCCAAGTGACTGGCTCTTCCCTTCTAGAAAAGGGGAGGGGCATATTGAAGGAAAGTCATTCTATAAAGATTTGAAGCGGGCCGCCCGGCAGTGCGAGATTGATCCCAATACAGTTGGTACCCACACTCTAAGAAAAACTTTTGGCTACCACTACATCAAGAGCGCGACAACCCCAACAGGTGATCCAGATCCCCGGGCCTTGTACAAGCTGCAGAAGATGCTGAACCACAGCAGCCCAACCACTACTCTGAGATATATTGGTTTGGAAGACGAAAGCATGGAAGAAGATTTGAAGTCTTTCCGTTTGGGATAAAATACACCTTTTTAAGAAGTGAGTTCTATTGCGCTTAAATGTGCAGTTGATCAACTTTAACTTTTTAAGAACAACAGAGTCGCTTTATCAGCACTATACATTTTTGGGTAAACATATCTACATAAATTTTGTTATGTAAAGTGATTTGCTAGAATTAAAAACCGGTCTCAGAATTTGAGATCGGTTTTTGCTTACAAAATAAATTCCATATTTGTTTCTTTAACCTTCAAGCCATTCTTCTTATAGAAGTTTATGGCAGAATCATTGCCCTCCCATACATTAAGCGTCACTTCATAGCATCCCAGTCTTTTGGCTTCAGCTTTGACATAATCAAGCAGGGCCCGGCCCACGCCTTGGGAGCGCTGGGTGCTGTCAACACAGAGGTCATCGATAAAGAGTGACTTAAACTGAACCATATTGGTTGAAAAAGGCTGCTCTTGCAGCTGAGTGAATGCATAGCCGAGCACTTGATCATCTTCGTCAACCGCGACAAAAACTGCTTTCTGGTCATCGTTAATGATTGTCGTCAGCTCTTCCACCGTGTACTTGGTTGTGCCTGGAATAAAAATGTCTGGACGAATCGAAGCGTGAATTTCCAAAACTTGGCTCAGCAGCTTCATAATTGCTGGAATGTCTTTAAATTGCGCGCGTCTAATTTGCATGATGCCACCTCTAAATAGTATCTAGTTACTGTTAATTTTAACATGAAGCATTGAATTTACAGTACTTGAGACCTGTATCTCAGATCGTAATCTTAACTCTCTCTTGCTGATTGAAATATATCTCGATCAAAAGAACTCACTTAACATCACCTAAAGGGTCACGCCTAACCAGCGTGGCCTTTTCTTATTCCAGCTTTTTTCAACTTAGCCGCCTATTTTTGCATCTTACCTAGATTTAACCCAAGAAAATATTAAAAGATGTAGAATTAACTTAGAAAAATAAATAGAAAGGGGTTGCAAAATAGTGAAGAATGCTATTGAGGTTAGAAACCTATCTAAGTCCTATGGGGACTTGAAAGTCGTCAATGACATCTCCTTTGCAGTCCGCGAAGGCGAGCTATTTGCCTTCCTTGGCCCAAATGGGGCCGGAAAATCTACAACGGTTGACTGCCTGTCGACTTTGACCAAGTTCGATTCTGGTGAGATCAAGTTGGCCGGGCTTAACATGAAGACACAGGCACAGGAAATCAAGCAGAGGATCGGGATCGTCTTTCAAGAAGGACTGCTGGATAAGCGGCTTACAGTGCTTGAGAATTTAACTCTTCGCGCTGGCTTTTACTATCACAGCAAGGCAGAAGTAAAAGCAGCTGTTGCCCGGGCAAGCGAATATACGGAGATTAACGACCTGCTTAAGCGGCAATACGGAAAATTGTCCGGTGGGCAAAGGAGGCGGGTAGATATCGCCAGAGCGCTCTTAAATACGCCGAAAATCCTTTTCCTAGATGAACCGACGACGGGCCTTGATCCGCAAACCAGGCAGCACATTTGGGAAACGATCCAGCGCCTGCAAAAAGAGCAGGGGATGACCATCTTTTTGACGACGCACTATATGGCAGAAGCATCCGCAGCGGATTATGTGGTAATACTGGACCACGGGAAGATTGTCGCTGAAGGCAGTCCGATCAGCTTGAAAGAGCTCTACAGCTATGACCGGCTGAAGCTGTATCCGAAGAAAGAGCAGAATTTAGACAATATTCTGTCGTCTTTATCACTTAATTGGAATAAGGTGGCCGACCACTATGAGGTAGAACTGAGGAACACCATGGATGCCATTGATATCGTAGAAGGAATGCGGGACCAATTGCAAAGTTTTGAAGTCCTGCATGGAACGATGGATGACGTATTCTTGAATATTACAGGGAGGAGGCTAAGAGAATGAGCGCGATGGTCAAAAGGAATCTCAAGATTTACTTTAGAGACAAAGCTTCAGTATTCTTCTCAATGCTGAGTGTCATTATCATTTTTGCCCTCTACATCTTATTCATTGGTGATTCGGTGAATAGCGGGCTAAAGTTTCTGCCGCATCCCAATCGCTTGATGCGGGCTTGGATGCTAGCAGGGATGCTGGCTTCGGCATCGATCACTACGAGTTTAGGAGCATATGGGGTGATAATCAACGACCGGGAGAATAAGGCGATCAAGGACTTTTACTCATCTCCGGTCAGCAGAAGACAGGTCGCGGGCGGCTATATCGTGACCGGCTTCATCATCAGCATCATCATGTCCATTTTTACCTTAATTTTTGGGGAAATCTACCTTGGTCTGGCCGGCGGGGCAGTACTGGATATAGAGACTTTACTAAAGCTATTTGCTGTAATTGTCTTATCAGCCTTTGCATCATCGGCGATTGCTTCCTTTATGATTTCTTTCTTGAAGACCAACAGCTCCTACTCAGCCGCAAGCACGATAGTTGGGACCTTGATCGGCTTTTTGGTTGGGGCATACATTCCAATCGGCAGCTTACCAGACAACGTTCAGTGGCTGGTAAAGTACTTCCCATGTGCTCATTCAGCGGTACTTTACCGGCAGCTTTTGATGAAGCCTGCAATAAAGGCAAATTTTGCCAATCAGCCGGCAAGTGTACTAAAAGAGATCAGGGAAATGTTTGGGATTGTCTTCGTCTATAACGGCCACATCGCGCCTGCATGGGTATCAGTAGCAGTCCTGCTGGTTACTGGGGTAGTCTTCTACTTGCTGGCGGTTTTGGTAATGACCCGGAAACAAAATGAAATATAGAGAAAAGTTAACATAATTTGAGATATGGAAAGATCTTTGCTTAATATGGCCCTTGAAAAATGCAAACGCTTTTTCAGAAAATCTTATCAAAAATCCTTACACAATCAATTTTTCTATGCTAGAATAACTAACTGTATTTGAATACGGTTATGATTGGAAACGTACACTCCCGGAGTGATTAACGAACAACACGTGAATCATGAAGGGAGTTTTTTAATGCCAGAATCAAAACTGGAAAATTTTGTCTTTACTGTTATGATGGCCTTTGTTATGGTTTACGCCATGATCTGCTACAACATCGCTCTTACCATCGGCGGGATGAGGGATGCTGTCTTACTGGACGCCTTCCGCGAAATGATGATCATGTGGCCGGTTGCAATCATCCTGGAGATGTTCGTCTTTGAAAAGCCTGTCGTTTACTTGACTAAGCGGCTGATTACACCTGAAACGCCAATCTTGTTGATCATCTTGATCCGGTGCTCAATCACCGTCTGCCTTATGTGCCCAACGATGAGCTTGATCGCGACCGCGCTCTTCAAGAACTTCCAAGCAGCTGGCTTCATCGGGACCTGGCTGCAGACTGCCGTCATCAACTTTCCAATGGCGATTGGCTGGCAAATCTTCCTCTGCGGTCCTGCGGTAAGATTCTTGTTTAGAACGATTTTTAGAAAAGATAACTAAGTTACATTAGCAGCATTCATCTGTATTTAGTGCAGGGGATGCTGCTTTTAGTTTATAATAGAGACCAAATCAATCGGTTACAGTTTGCTAGGAAGGAATTGGTATGTTAGAAAACGAAGCTTTGTTTGACGAGGTAGAAGCCGAACTTAAGAAACATGGCTCAATTCAAGATTTTGAAGAAAAATACGGTAAAATCACGGGCAGAATGATGATCACAGAAACAGAGATCCCCGAGGAATTAGGCATTAAGATAAATGATACAGATGTTCATTCTTTCAAAGCCACTTTTGACTTCTATAATACCGCAATAGGCCTGGCGCTTAATGTCAAAACGAGAGAAGCAGCAACAAAATTCTGGCTGACTCCACAAGATGATAGGAATGACGTGCCAACGAACAGCTGGTTTGAATTTTTTGCCATGATTTTGATGGAAGCCTTAGATGAAGGCATGGATAGCATCCCAACTTTCTCTTTCGTCAATAATTCCAGTGACCTTACCATCAGCGGCCTGGGCCTGCTTGAGAAGAAATAACAGGAGAAGATCATGACCAAAGCAAAAGTAGCCTTTATCTGCACCCATAATTCCTGCCGGAGTCAAATCGCCGAAGCCTTGGGTAAAAAGCTGGCCGGGGATGTCTTTGAATCCTATTCAGCCGGCACGGATCTAAAAGATCAGGTTAACCCCGACGCGGTTCGGCTGATCAAAGAGCATTATGGCATCGATATGCTGGCCAACGGGCAAAAACCAAAGACCCTCGCTGACCTGCCGGCGGTTGATTACGTGATCACCATGGGCTGCGGAGTCCGCTGTCCTTATTTGCCTGCAAAAAAGCGGGTAGATTGGGGATTAGAAGATCCAACTGGACAAGATGATGAGACCTTTATGCAGGTGATTAAAGAAATCGAAGATAAGGTACTAAAGCTGAAGCAGGAGCTGAGTTAAGAGGCAGTAAGTGCACGCCGGAGTGGTACCTGCTCCAACCAGAAATGGAAGTCAGCTTTAAAGATGATGGCGACAATGTACTGGTAGACCCTGGGCTATTTGCCGAACCCGCGCATCGCGAACCTGGTTAGGGCTGCTCGAGCTAACCTTGCGCAAAAACCATTTGCCTTTATCAAGTCCATCGATAAAAAAGACAAATCATCCAGCTGGGTTTGGCCATCTATCAAAAAATGACTGAACCCGTTTTATCCGATATCCCGCACATTGAAAGCTGGCTCTTAGAAACAGACGGTGAAGATATTGTCGGAAAGAGCCGGCAAAAGCACCTTGAAGAAGTCGAAGTAGGGCAGCTCTTGTCTCTGCAGCTAAATCCTCCTTACGAGCAGATTACGGTCTGCACCCTGGAAGGGGATGAGCTGGGAAAATTAAATCATCCGCTGCAAGGTCAGAATCTTGTTTATCGATCCGAAAAGCCAAGAAAACTGAAGACCAGACAGCCACTGAAGCAAGCAACGGCTCCAGTGGCTTTTTTCGTCTAATCCTGAAACAGACGAAGTTTTTCTGCTAATTTCCCATAAATTACTACTCAAAGTACTCTATTACTTGATATATCAACCTTTTAGAGGATTTCGTTGAGTTTAAGTTACAACTCAAAAAATATTATCTTAAACTTCGAAAAAGGCCGTAATAGTAGGCTTTTTAGACATTGAGTTGTAAAATTCTGGGAAATTAGCATTTTCCCCTAAAGGAGGACTTCGCCTGTTTTTTGTTACAACTTTTTTGCAAATCACTAAAATTCCTATTGACGATTCTTAAATGCTAATTTCCCAGGATTTTACAACTCAAGCCATACGGCTGACAGATTTTCTGCCAGCCGTATTTCTTTTAT
>NZ_QOCY01000053.1:0-53308 GCF_024701915.1 Lactobacillus leichmannii
CAGCTTCGGCTAGAGGACAAGAATGTGTTTAATGCTATTCACCTGAATAGCATTGGATATGTTTTTGAATTCGGGATTTCTGCGCCAAGAATGATATTGACCGCATTCTGCTGGTTCCGGTTAAGAATGACTTTGGTGAGATCCAAGCCTATTTGCTTCTGACTAATGTCTATGACAAGGGCGAAATTAATCCGGTCAGCCTCCTGCAGCACCTGGCGCCTGTCTTTAGCAAGAAGCTGCGGGACGCGGCTCTCAGGATTAAGCAAGATTAAGGCAAGAAAAAAGGAGTCACGCTGGTGACTCCTTTTACTTTCTGATAAATAAGCTTGGCGACTTGGTCTTGTAGCTGAAGCCTTCGCCCAAAGCTTCGTTGACGTCAAAGAAGATGATGAAGGCATGCGGGTCTTCTTGCTTGACGATTTTCTTTAATTCTGGGATTTCTCTTGGTGACAGGACCAGGTAGATCATGTGGCGGGGTTCGTTGGAATAGCCGCCCTCAGCGTTAATGTAGGTGAAGCCCCGCTCTAAGCGCAGGTCAATCAGCTTGGCGATATTCCGGTAATTCTGGGAAATGATAAAGACCCCCTTGGCCCGGGTCCCGCCTTCAGTAACCAAGGCCATGACTTTGGATAAAATGAAGCAGGAGACCATGGTGTAGCCGACATGGAAGAAGTCCAGGTAAGACAGGGAGCAGGCCAGGGCTAAGAAGTCCAGGGCCAGAAGGCCCTTGCTGGGCGTGATCCCATATTTTTCCTGCAAGACCCGGGCGGCAATATCGCTGCCCCCGGTGGTCCCGTTAAAGTGGAAGACCAGTCCTAGTCCCAGCCCCGACAAGCAGCCGGCCGTGACAGTAGCCAGGAAGGGGTCGTGATGGAGGGGAACTTGGTCTATAATAGACTGCAGGGTCCACATGCTTAAGAAGAAGGACAGGCAAAGGGTTCCCCAGACGGTATAAATCATGGCCCGCTTGCCCATATATTTAAAGCCTAAAAAGATCAAGGGAATGTTGATGATGAAGGTGCTGAGACCGGGGTTGACCCCCCAGAAGTGGCGGATGATCAGGGTGAAACCCGACAATCCCCCGTCGGCCAGCTTGTTGGGAATCGACACCATGTCCACGCTGAAGGCGTAGATGGCCGAGCCCAGGGCAATCATCAGGATGTTGATCGTGTCACTAGTGGTCCATTTGAATTTTGGCTTGTTCATTTCGACATTCCTTTCTTAATTATTCCCACGCGTAATCAATTTTAGCAAAAAAAAGTCGAGGTGGAGAAAAAGATGACTAATATTCGTATAACGGAAGTTTTTACCCAGGCCATGCCGGTCCTGGAAAAGTTGGAAGAAGCTGGCTTTGAAGCTTACTTCGTCGGCGGCTGCGTCCGCGACCTGCTCTTAGAGCGGCCGATTCATGACGTGGATATCGCGACCAGTGCCTACCCGGAAGAAGTCAAGGAGACTTTTGCCAAAAGTATCGACACTGGCATCCAGCACGGGACAGTGACCGTCCTTTATGGGGGATCCAGCTACGAGATCACGACTTTCAGAACGGAATCCGGCTACCAGGACTTCCGCCGGCCAGACAAGGTCACCTTCGTGCAGAACCTGGACGAGGACTTAAAGCGGCGGGACTTTACCATCAATGCCCTGGCCATGAACCGGCAAGGGGAGATCATTGACCTTTTCGACGGTTTAGGCGACTTGAAGCGGCGGGTGATCAAGGCTGTTGGCGTGGCTGAAGACCGTTTCCATGAGGATGCCTTGCGGATGATGCGAGCAGTCCGCTTCATGAGCCAGCTCTCTTTCAGCCTGGAAGAAAAGACCAGGCAGGCTATTATCAACAATCACGAGCTTTTAAGCAAGATTTCCGTGGAAAGAATCAGGGAAGAATTTGTCAAGCTGGCCCTGGGCAAGGACAGCCGGCAGGCTTTTAAGGACTTTTTGGCCACCGGCTTAAGCGAGGAATGCCCGGGTCTGGCTGGGAAAAAGGACCAGCTCTCTGTCTTCACTGACCTTAAGGCTGGTCCGGATGACGAAGCAGTCTTTTGGAGCTTGATCGCCGTTTTAATCAACCTGCCGGCTGACAAGATTTCGCCTTTCATGCGGGCCTGGAAGAACTCCAATGCAATGAACCAGCAAGTCAGACAGATCGTGGCCGCCTTTGACCTCTTGAGCCGGGGGGAAGAGAGCGATTTTGACCTCTTTGAAATCGGCCAGGAGAACCTGGAGGCGGCTTTAAAGCTAGCGGGGCTTTTGGGCAAGCCTCTATCCAGCCAGGCCCTGTTAGACCGCTATAACCGTCTGCCAATCAAGGCGGCAGGGGAGCTGGCCATTGACGGCCAGTGGCTGATCAAGGAGGGGATTAAGCCTTCACCGGAACTGGGCCAGCTTTTGCGCAAAGCCCTTGAGGGCGTGGTCAGCGGCCAGGTAGAGAACAGCCAGGCGGCAATCGCGGAATTTTTGGCAATCTAAAAAGCGCTGGTCACCAGCGCCTTTTTTATACATAAAATAAAACTGAAAAGAAAATCAAGATGGAGCCCAGCAAAACGAAGAAGTGCCAGATGACGTGGCTATATGGCAGGCCCCGCATAGAGAAGAAGAGGCAGCCAAAGGTGTAGGCAATCCCGCCTGAGACTAAAAGCCAGAAGCCGGTCGGCCCCAGGCTGAAATAAAGATGGCTGCCGGCCAGGATCACCATCCAGCCCATGGCGATATAAAGGATGGTGTCGCCGATAACGTGCTTGCGCTGGTTGAAGATATAATAGAGGATCCCAAAGACCGTCAGGGCCCAGATGATGCCGAACATGACCCAGCCTTTAGCCCCGCCGATCGTGACCAAGGTATAAGGGGTATAAGAGCCGGCAATCGCGATAAAGATTGAAGAGTGGTCGAAGATCTGGAAGACCTTGTTCGCCTTGGTAAAGACCAGGCTGTGGTAGAGGGTCGAGAAGAGGTAAAGCAGGATCATGCAAGCCCCGTAGATGGCAAAAGTTGTCACTCTGAGGGCGCTGTGGCTGTGGGCGGCCCGGACCACTAAAATAACCAGACCGGCGATTGAGAGGCCGAAGCCGATCCCGTGCACGACGGCTGAGAGAACATTGTCAATAATATAGTAAGATTTGGGCCGGTCTTCGACCGGCTGCCAAGGATTGAAAGCCATATAAAGTCCCTTTCAGTTTTGATCAATTAATTATAATTTTTAGCCGAAAATTTGCTATACTAAAGTCTGTATTAAGTCTAATTCTATCACAGTATTAAGTCTAATTCTATCACAACTGAGAAGCTGATAGGATAATTTGTAAATTGAGGTCAGTTAAATTGTCTAAGATCAAGATCATGACGGATTCCTCAGTACAGCTGAGTCCGGAAGAAATTGAAAAATACGGTATTACGGTGGTGCCCCTGTCGGTGACAATCGACGGACATACCTACACGGATGGCGTTGACATTACCCGGGCCGACTTTATCCAAAAGATGGATGAGGCAGAGAAGCTGCCCAAGACCAGCCAGCCCCCGGTCGGCCTGTTCGTGGAGAGAATGGAGGAACTGACGGCTGACGGCAGTGAAGTCCTGGGGATTTTCATGGCCAAGACCCTGTCGGGGACGGTTGATTCCGCCCGCCAGGCCGCTGAAATGGTAGCCGGCAAGATCACGGTCATCGACTGCGGCTATACTGACCGCTCTCAAGGCTACTACTGCATTGAGGCGGCCAAGGACGCGGAAGCGGGCAAGGAAATGGATGAAATCCTGGCTCACCTGGATCAGATCGGCAAGAATATGTACCTGGAAATGATGGTGCCCAACCTGCAGAACATTTTAGCCGGCGGCCGTTTGGGCAAGTGGGCCGGCCGGGTGGTTTCAGCTTTGAACTTCCACGTCGGCCTAACCATGAAAGAGGGCAGCTTGAATGTCCCTTACCGGGGCCGGGGGAAGAAATTCATCAAGAAGTTTGACGACATGCTTGTCGACCAGTTGAAAGAACTGGGCGACAAGGTCAAGTATGTCGGCATCTCCTATGTCGACACCAGAGACAAGATGGAAGAGCTCGCCCAGCGCTTCAAGGAAGTCAACCCGGACCTGGAGATCCTGGTCCAGGAAACCAGCCCGATCATCATCACCCACGCCGGCCATGAGGCCTACGCGGTCATGTTTTATACGGAGTAATATATGGCCTACCGACAAAGTTTTTACCAGTTTTTGATGACTTTGCGCGATCCGGATTCAAATGGCGACCTGGCCCAGTTTGCCAACAACGCCCAGTTTGACTCGACCTTTCCCAGACAGGAACAGGACCGGACCAGGCTGTCAGAATATCTGGAGGAAAATGCCGCTTACCTGCCCAGCATGACGATTTTTGACGATGCTTACCAGGTTTATGAAGAGAAAATGCAGTACTAGTGTAGTGTCATGATGATATCTTAATAATGCTGACACGGATACTACGCATGCGGCTCTATATCAGCAGCTATAGTTCTGATTGCGCATGTTTTAAATGTCAGTATGACATTACACTAGGATAATTTTTAGGATTCAGTGACAAGCACGAAAGGGAGCCCCGGCTTCCTTTTCTGCTGTTTTTGGGAGGAAAAATGACTAAAATTCAATGGTATCCAGGCCACATGAACAAGGCTAGGAATCAGCTGGAAGAAAAATTAAACTTAATTGACGTTGTTATTGAAGTTTTGGACGCCCGGATTCCCAGCGCTTCCAGAAACCCGATGATCAGTGAACTGGTCGGCGACAAGCCCCACCTGATCATTTTAAACAAGACCGACCTGGCTGACCCGGTGATGACCAAGCTCTGGCAAAAGAAATTGCAGGGCCCGCGCACCTTGGTCATGGCAATGGAAGCCCAGCACAACACTAATATGCAGGCCTTGATCACCTTGATCAAGAAGGCAGCCAGTGAAAAGGTCAAGAAGCTGGAAGAGAGAGGGGCCTCCAACCCGATCATCCGCGTCTGCCTAGTTGGCGTGCCTAACTGCGGCAAGTCCACTATCATCAACCGCCTGGTTGGCCGCAATGTCACCATGACCGGGGACCGGCCGGGGGTAACCAAGGGCCAGGCCTGGCTGAAGGCCCCATATGGCATCCAGATCCTGGACACGCCGGGGATTCTCTGGCCAAAGTTTGAAGACCAGGACGTAGGCTACAAGCTGGCTGCTTTTGGGGCCATCAAGGACACGATTTTCCACGCTGACGACGTTGCCCTTTTTGTCATCCGGCAGCTGCGGCAGTACTACCCGGCTTATCTGGCCAAGTTCGCCAACTGCACTAAGGACAAGCTGGAAAATATCGGCGACACTGACCTGCTTTTGGCCATGACTCAAAACAACGGGATGCGGGACGACTATGACCGTTTCTCCCTCTTCATGCTGCAGCGGTTAAGAAAGGGCAAGCTAGGCAGGATCAGCCTGGACCGGCCAAGCGCGAATAATGAAAATTAATGAAATTAAAGACCTGCTGCAAGCAGATTCTATCGATCCAGCTATTCTGGCGGAATTAGCCAAAGACGACCGCAAGGGGGTCCAGAAGCTGCTGGTCAGCTACCAGCGCCGGCAGGAAAAGCTGGCTAAGCAAAAGGAAGAATTCTTGGGCCGCTTCAGTTACGAGAAGGATTTTTGGGCTAAAGGGCAGCTCGTAGCCGGAGTCGATGAAGTCGGCCGGGGTCCTTTGGCTGGCCCGGTTGTAGCAGCTGCCGTCATTTTGCCGGAAGATTTTTCCTTACTGGAAGTCAATGACTCAAAGAAACTGAGTCCGCAAAAGCGCCTGGTCCTGTATCCCAAGATCCTGCAAGAGGCTGTTGCTGTCGGCGTCGGGGTCATGGACAACAAAGTGATTGACCAGATCAATATTTACGAGGCTGACCGCCTGGCCATGAAGCAGGCCGTGGAAGCTTTGAGCACCAGGCCAGATGCTTTGCTGGTCGATGCCATGAAGGTGCCGGTGGACTTGCCCCAGCTAGAATTGATCAAGGGGGATGCTAAGTCTAACTCGATTGCCGCGGCCTCAATTGTGGCCAAGGTTTTCAGAGACTCTTTGATGGACGATTACGCCCGTCTTTATCCAGACTATGCCTTTGACCATAATGCCGGCTATGGAACCAAGGACCACCTGGAAGCATTAAGAAAATACGGCCCAACGCCGATTCACCGCCTGACCTTCAGTCCGGTGAGCGAGATGGTTGGACTTAAAAAGGCTGACTAGATCGGTCTTTTTCTTTTTGGTCAAAAAAGAAAAATTTTGAGAAAAAGGAAAATTCCCGCTTTTTGGCGTAATAGTAAGTGGAGGGAAAAAATGAATAAAACCGAATTCTTACTGCGCCTGAAGCTGCAGAAGGGCCTCAGCTATCTCAAAATATTGCAGGTCATGCAGCAGATGCCCCCGGATGAGGACGTAGACCATGAATGGCTGAACTGCCTGGAACTGCCTGATGAAATCCTCTACCGGGTGGAGCGGGCCTTTTTAAGTGACCGCTACGAAAGTGCCATTGAAAACTTGCAAAGGAATTTCAAAATAATTAGTTTCTTTGACGATGCTTATCCAGTACGGTTAAGAGAAATTTATCGGCCGCCGATTTTGCTTTTTGCCAAGGGGGACTTGTCCCTTTTGGAAAAAGAGGTGACGGTGATCGTGGGGTCAAGAACGCCAAGTCAATATTCCGGCAAGGTGATTGAGAACCTCATGCCGGTTTTGCTAAAGAAAAAACAGGTGATCGCCAGTGGCCTGGCTAAGGGCGTTGATGCCCTGGCCCACCAGAATGCCTTGAATTTTGGCGGCAAGACCATCGCGGTTGTGGCTAATGGCCTGAACTATTTTTACCCCCGGGAAAATACGCTCTTGCAGCAGCAAATTGCCGCCCGGGGTCTCCTGCTTAGCGAATACCTGCCCGACACGCCGCCAAGGCCCTTCCGCTTTCCAGAGCGCAACCGGATTTTGGCCGGGATTTGCAAGAACGTGATCGTGACTGAAGCCAAAGCCCATTCCGGTTCGTTGATTACGGCCAATTTGGCCCTGCAGGAAAACCGGAACGTATTTGCCGTCCCGGGTGCAATCACCAGCCCCTTGTCGGCCGGCACCAACCAGCTGATTTCAGCCGGGGCAACCCCGGTTATCGACAAGGAAATTGACCTGTGAAAGATTAAATTCTTGCAAAAATTGCCTGTCTGCTCCCTTAAGTTAATTTTCTTTTGGTTGACAATTCCGGAAATTATTTCTATATTGAAGAAGATTTAATTTCGAATTTAGTGAAAGGGGCATTTGATGCCTGCTACAGCAAAAGAAGATAAAAGCAAGAGCAGTAAAAAGACCGCGGCTGCCAAGAAGGGCAGCCCGAAGCGGAAAAAGAGCAAGGTGAAAAAAGACCTGGTTATCGTGGAATCTCCAGCCAAGGCCCACACTATCGAGAAGTACCTGGGCCGGAAGTACCACGTAATCGCCTCTAAAGGGCACATCCGGGACTTGCCCAAGTCCCAGATGGGGGTCGACATTGAACACGACTACCAGCCAAAATACATCTCCATCCGGGGGAAGGGTGACACCATCAAGGAACTGAAGGCTGAAGCCAAGAAGGCGAACAAAGTCTACCTGGCTTCCGACCCCGACCGGGAAGGGGAAGCTATTGCCTGGCACGTGGCCCACGTTTTAGGCCTGGACGAAAAAGAAGCCAACCGGGTAACCTTTAACGAAGTTACCAAGGACGCGGTCAAGGATGCCTTCAACCACTCCCGGACCATCGATATGGACATGGTCAACGCTCAGCAGGCCCGCCGGGTCTTGGACCGCTTGGTCGGCTACTCTTTGTCGCCGATTCTCTGGTCCAAGGTCAAGAAGGGGCTGTCAGCCGGCCGGGTGCAGTCAGTTGCCTTGAAGCTGGTTATCGATCGGGAAAAGGAAATTAAGGCCTTCAAGCCGGTTGAATACTGGACGATTGACGCTGAATTTGCCAAGGGCAAGGACAAGTTCCAGGCTAGCTTTTACGGCGAAGAAGGCAAAAAGACGGAATTGCCAAATAACGAGGCCGTCCAGAAGCTGCTGGCTAAGTTTGACAAGAAGCAGCCGTTTACGGTCAGTAAGGTAGTTAAAAGAGAAGTCCGCCGGCAGCCAGCCGCGCCGTTTACCACTTCCACCATGCAGCAGGAAGCCAACCGGCGGCTGAACTTCCGGACTTCAAAGACCATGAACATTGCCCAGCACCTGTATGAAGGGATCAGCCTGGGCAAGGAAGGCACGGTCGGTTTGATCACCTACATGAGGACTGACTCCAAGCGGATCTCACCAGTTGCCCGCCAGGAAGCAGCTCAGTTCATCGTTGAGGAATACGGTAGCGACTTCGCGGTCAAGAAGGAGCGCCACTTCAAGAATCAAGGCGACGCTCAGGATGCCCACGAAGCTGTCCGGCCGACCAGTGTCTACCGGACACCGAAGTCCCTGGAAAAGGTTTTGACCAAGGATGAGCTCCGCCTTTACACCTTAATTTGGAGCCGTTTTCTGGCTAGTGAAATGACTCCGGCCGTCTTTGACACGGTCCGCTATGACTTGACCCAAAATGGGGTGACCTTCAGAGCCAGCGGGTCAGTTATGAAGTTTGCCGGCTACACCAAGGTTTATGACAACCGGAGTGAAAAGAACGTGGCCCTGCCAGCCCTGGAAGAGGGCGACGAGGTCAAGCTGACCAAGTCAGACAACAAGCAGCACTTCACCCAGCCGCCGGCCCGCTATACTGAAGCCAGCCTGGTCCGGGCTCTGGAAGAAAATGGGGTTGGCCGGCCGTCAACTTACGCGCCGACCATCCAGAACATCCAGTCCCGGAATTATGTCAAGCTGGAAGGGCGGGCAATCGTGCCAACTGAACTGGGGGAAATCGTCGACGGCTTGGTTGAGCAGTTCTTCCCGGACATCACCAGCGTTGACTACACGGCCAAGCTGGAAGATGAACTCGATGAAGTCGAAGAAGGCAAGAAAGACTGGGTCAGTGTGGTTGACCAGTACTACAAGCCATTCTCCAAAGAACTGGAGAAAGCCGACAGCGAGATCCAGAAGATCCAGATCAAGGACCAGCCAGCTGGCTTTGATTGTGAAGTCTGCGGGGCCCCGATGCTGGTCAAGATGGGCCGCTACGGCAAGTTCTACGGCTGTTCCCGTTTCCCGGACTGCCGCCACACCCAGACCATCGTCAAGAAGGTCGGCGTGACTTGTCCGAAGTGCGGGGAAGGCGAAGTTCTGGAAAAGAAGTCCAAGCGGGGCCGGAAATTCTATGGCTGTTCCCGCTATCCAGACTGTGACTTTGTTTCCTGGGACAAGCCGATCAGCCGGGTCTGCCCGCACGACGGCCACTTCCTGGTCGAAAAGAAGCGCAAGGACGGCATGGTCGTCCTCTGCCCGAATGGCGACTACAAGGAAGAGCCAAGAGAAGAACAAGACGAAGCAGTCGAATAAGTTGAAAGTTAAAGCAAAGATGTCACCAAGGCCCTTGGTGGCATTTTTTGCTCAGAGCGTGCGATTAGGCAGGGAGAAGCTTTTTCGGTAAAATGGTAAGTAAATAATTTTTAAGCGAAGGATTGAATCAAATGACAGAAAAAGTTACGGTAATTGGCGCCGGGTTGGCCGGCAGCGAAGCAGCATGGCAGCTGGCCAAAAGAGGGATCAAGGTTGACTTGTACGAAATGCGGCCAAAGAAAATGACTCCGGCCCATGAAAGCGGCAATTTTGCGGAATTAGTCTGCACCAACTCCATGCGGTCCAACCAGCTTTCAAACGCTGTTGGCCTCTTGAAAGAAGAAATGCGGCAGATGGACTCCTTGATCATGCAAGCCGCTGATGCCTGCCAGGTTCCAGCCGGCGGGGCGTTAGCCGTTGACCGGGAGCTTTTCTCCAAGTATGTGACCGACAAATTGACCAGCCTGCCGGAAGTGACCATTCACGATGAAGAAATCACTGACCTGCCAAGTGAAGGCATCACCGTTATCGCGACCGGTCCTTTGACCAGCGATAGCCTGGCAGAAAAGATCCAGGACTTTGAAGGCACCGAAAGCCTCCACTTCTTTGACGCGGCCGCTCCAATCATCGCGGCTGACTCCATTGACATGGACATCGTTTACAAGAAGAGTCGTTATGACCGGGGCGAAGCCGCCTACCTCAACTGCCCGATGACCAAGGAAGAATACGACCGCTTTGCCAATGCCCTGGTTCACGCGGAAACTGCTGAAATGCACGGCTTTGAAAACAGCGAGGTCTTTGAAGGCTGCATGCCGATCGAAGTCATGGCGGCCCGGGGGGCCAAGACCATGCTCTTTGGTCCTTTAAAGCCAGTCGGCCTGGAGAACCCGAAGGACGGCAAGACTCCTTACGCTGTCGTTCAGCTCCGCCAGGACAACGCTGCTGCCTCCATGTACAATATCGTGGGCTTCCAGACCCACCTCAAGTACGGGGAACAAAAGCGGGTCTTCCAAATGATCCCTGGCCTGGAAAACGCCCGCTTCGTCCGCTACGGCAAGATGCACCGGAACACCTACATGGCCAGCCCGGAAGTTTTAAAGGCCAGCTATGAAGCTAAAAAGCGGCCAGGCCTCTTCTTTGCCGGCCAGATGACCGGGGTGGAAGGCTACGTGGAAAGTGCCGGCAGCGGCCTGGTCGCCGGGATTAACGCGGCTAGAGAAGCCCTGGGGCAAGAGACGGTTGAATTCCCGGTAACCACTGCCCTTGGCTCTATGGCTCACTACATTACGACCACTGATGCCAAGCACTTTCAGCCAATGAACGCCAGCTTTGCCTTGATTCCGGGCCTGGAGGGCAAGAAGATCAGAAACAAGCGCGAGCGCCACGAAAAGATCAGTGAACGGGGCCTAGCCGACCTGGCCGCCTTTAAGGCAGAGAAGCTGGCTGACTAATGACCCTTGAAGAGCAGTTTCTTTCCTACTTGAAAAATGAGCGCTCTTACAGCCCCAAAACCGTCCTGGCCTACCAAAAGGACCTGGCAGCAGCTAAGAAATTCTGGCAGGAAAACGGGGGCTTTCCAGGCTGGGATCAAATATCCCGCCGGGACCTGGAAATTTACCTGCTGGCAACCGGGCAAAAGCTGGCATCCAGCACTTTATCCCGAAAATTATCCAGCCTTAAGTCTTTTTACCGACTTTTGACCAGGCGGGGTTTGGTCAAAGCTGACCCGACCGTGGCCATTCAGCTTAGGCGAGGGAAGAAAAAGCTGCCGGAATTTTTCTACCAAGATGAAGTCGGCCAGGTCATCCGCTCGCTAAACGATGGCAAACCGTTAACAGTCCGCAACCGGGCAATTGTGGCGCTTTTTTACGCGACCGGGATGCGGCTGAGCGAACTGACTGACTTGAAAATTAAGCAGCTTGACCTGGAAAACGGCATGATTTTGGTGCACGGCAAGGGCAATAAGGACCGTTATGTCTTTTTTGACCAAGAGAGCAAAAAGTACTTGGAGGAATATCTGCAGGTAGCCCGGCCAAGTTTATTGAAAAATGAGCCAGATACCGAGGCAGTCTTTTTAAACAAGCTCGGTAGGCCAATTTCCAGCCGGGGGATTGCCAAAGCCGTCCAGCAAATTTTTCAAAAAGCAGGCTTGACGGCTGGTGCCCACCCCCATGAACTCCGCCATAGCTTCGCCACCGCCATGCTCAACAACGGGGCAGACCTCAGGAGCGTGCAGGAGCTCTTGGGCCATGAGGACTTGTCTACGACCCAGATCTATACTCATGTCAGCATGCAGCATCTTACGGCGGAATATCGCCAGCATTTTCCCCGAAAATGAGGAAAAGTGTTATTATGAAAATGTTTGGAAAGCAGCAATCATTTCCGCTTTTTAGCAAGATTTTTAAATAACGCGATCAATAGAAAAGCAAACAAACGGAGGAAGAAAATGACAACGATTTGTTCAGTAAAATACAATGGCCAGACGGCGATTGCCGGCGACGGCCAGGTGACCCTGGGCAAGAGCATCATCGCCAAGACCACGGCCAAGAAGATCCGCCGCATTTACCACGACCAAGTGGTGATCGGCTTTGCCGGCGGGGTGGCGGATGCCGTCAGCCTGCAGGAAATGCTGGAAGGAAAGCTGGAAAGCTACAGCGGCGACTTACGCCGGGCAGCCGTGGAAATGGCCCAGTCCTGGCGGAAAGACCAGACCTTGCAGAAATTGGAAGCCATGGTTATTGCTTTTAACGACCAGGACCTGCTCTTGATTTCCGGCAACGGGGAAGTGCTCGAACCAGACGAAAGCGTGGTGGCCATCGGCTCAGGCGGCTACTATGCCCAGGCAGCGGCCGTGGGGATGCTCCGGCATGCCAGCGGGATGACGGCCAGTGAAATCGCCAAGGAAGCAGTCAACATAGCTGCGGACATCGATGTTTTTACCGACCACGAGATTGTTACGGATGAAATCGAGGAAAAATAGGGATGAGAGAGAAAACGCCAAAGCAGATCGTTGACCTGCTGGACAAGTACATCGTCGGGCAGAATGAGGCCAAGAAGTCCGTGGCTATCGCCCTGTACAACCGCTACCGCCGGGCCCAGCTGCCAGAAGACGTGCAAAAGGACATTACGCCAAAGAACATTTTGATGGCCGGGCCAACCGGGGTCGGGAAGACGGAAATCGCCCGCCGCCTGGCTGACATCGTTGACGCGCCTTTCGTCAAGGTTGAGGCTACCAAGTTTACCGAAGTCGGCTACGTGGGCCGGGATGTTGAATCCATGGTCCGGGACCTGGCCAATGAAGCTGTCCGGATCGTGGAAAAAGAAGAATTTGTCAAGGTTGAAGGCCAGGCCATCCGCCAGGCCAACAAGACCCTGGTCCGCCTGCTGGTGCCAGGCGTTAAGCGCAACAACCGGCAAAACCAGATGCAGCAGATGCAGGAAATGATTCAGAGCCTGCTGGCTGGCGGCGGGATGTCGGAAGAAACAGAAGAAGTTACTGACGAGATCAGAAACCAAAGACTCAGCGTGGCTGAAAAGCTGGACCGGGGGCTTTTGGAAAACGAAGAAGTCACCATCGAAGTTGAACAAGCTCCAAAGGCCAACCCAATGGGCGACATGATGGGGCAGATGGGGATGGACATGTCCAGCATGCTGGGTGACATGCTTCCTAAGAAGAAAGTCAAGCGGACCCTGCCGGTCAGCCAGGCCAGAAAGCTTTTGGTCCAAGAAGAAGAAAAGAAGCTGGTCAACTATGACGACATCTACCAAAAGGCCATGGACCGGGCCGGGCAGAGCGGGATCATCTTCATCGACGAAATCGACAAGATTACCGCGGCTGATAAGCGCAACTCCGCCGGCGTCTCAAGAGAAGGGGTTCAAAGAGACATCCTGCCGATCGTTGAAGGCTCAACCGTAAGCACTAAGTACGGTCCGCTTTCAACCGACCATATCCTCTTTATTGCGGCCGGGGCCTTTGCTGAAAGCAAGCCGAGCGACCTCATTCCGGAACTGCAGGGCCGGTTCCCGATCAGAGTTGAGCTGGACGCCTTGACCAAGGATGACTTCGTCAGAATCTTGAAGGACCCGCAAAACTCCCTCTTAAAGCAGTACATTGCCTTGCTGAAGGCTGACGGGGTTGACCTGGTCTTTCACAGCTGAAGCAGTCGACAAGATTGCTGAAATTGCCTTTGAAGTCAACCAGGGGACGGACAATATAGGTGCCCGCCGCCTGGCTACGATCTTGGAGAAGCTGCTGGAAGAAGTTCTCTATGAAGGGCCGGACATGGAAATGGGGCAAATCACCATCACCCAGGCCTATGTCGAACAGAAATTGAGCGATATCGTCAAGAACAAGGACCTGACCAAGTTCATCCTGTAAAGGGGGGATTTTTGGCAAATTGTTCCTGAATTAGTGTAAAAATGCGATTGAGTTTAGAAAAAATAAGAGTATCAAGGGGCAAATAATGGATTATACTATCGAAAACGAGATTCTGAAGGTTACGGTATCAAGCCGCGGGGCAGAGCTGCAGAGCGTCATTGGCAAGCACATCGGCAATGAATACATCTGGCAGGCTGACCCGGAAGTCTGGGGCCGGCATGCTCCAGTCTTGTTCCCGATCGTGGGCAAGCTGAAGAATGATGAATACAGCTACCAGGGCCAGACCTACCACATGGGACAGCACGGCTTTGCCCGCAACATGGAATTTGCCCTGGAAGAGCAGACTAAGGAAAAGCTGACCTTCCTTTTGACCGACACAGAAGAAACCAGAGCTGTCTACCCCTTCAAGTTTGAATTCCGGGTCAGCTATGAGCTTTTGAACAACATGATCAAGGAAAGCTTCCACGTCACTAACAAGGGTGAAGGGGACATGATCTTCGGTGTCGGCGGCCACCCGGGCTTTGCCTTGCCGGTTGAAGACGGGGTCAAGAAGGATGACTTCTACCTGCAGGTCAACCCGGCTAAGCCCCGGGTGCAGGTGCCGCTGGAAGGCGGCCTGCTCAACTGGGAAAAGCGGTTCCTGGCCCCAACTGAATCCTTGATCACGATCACTGACGATCTCTTTAAGGATGATGCCATGGTGCTGGTGATGCGGCACCCGGACAACAAGTTCTCCATCAAGACGGAAACCAGCCGCTTCCACATCAATGTCAGAACTGATTCAGCTCCTTACGTGGGCATCTGGTCCCAGTACCCAAAGACGGCTGATTACGTCTGTATCGAACCATGGTGGGGGATCGCTGACCTTACCGATACTGACGGGGACCTGGAAGATAAGAAGGGGATGAACCGGCTGGCAAGCGGGGAAGACTTCGAAGCCAGCTTCCGCATGTCCTTCCACAGCAAGGTCCAGAGCAAATAAGAGTTAGAAAGTAAAGATAATTTTTTGCATGAGCTGCCAGATTCTGGCAGCTTTTTTATGGGAAAAAGCTGGCCAAAAATTCTGAAAGCGGACACAAAAAACGATTTGGACTATAATTAACTTATAAAGTATGTGCTTGCAAAAAAGTGTTTGAATTATGTTTTGGAGGAATAAAAAATGACGAAGCTATATAGCGTCCTAACGGCCGCTGCCCTTATGTCCCTTTGCCTTTTGGCCGGCTAGGAAAGCCAAGCCAGCCAGGCAGATGAATATAATCCAGAAGTTAGAAACTTTTAGGTACGGGAAGGCGAATACCGGATTGCCCAGGAGCTGGTCAAGAATGCTAAAAGCCTGCCGGCTAATACGGTTTATGAATTCGTGCCCGAGCCCAATTTCGCCAAGGCGGGGACATATAAGACCTGGATCCGCCTGCTTTATCCGGACAATTCAATGGAGACCAGCCAGGAAGTAACCGTCAGCGTTTATGAACATACCTGGAAGGCGAAGAAGACGGTCAAAAAGCATAAAAAGCTAATAAGAAGAGCAAGAAGTCCAAGCGCCTGATCACCAACCGGGCAAAACTGCCTAAGAAGACCAGTTTCCGCTTTGCCCGAGTGCCAAACTTCAAGCGGGCCGGGAGCTACTACGCGGCCGTTTTGGTCACCTACCCAGACAAGAGCCAGGAATACACCCGGCAGGTTAAAGTGACGGTCAAGCGGCAGAAAGACAAGGGCCAGATCGTCGCTTATGGGGCGAAATTAACAGCCAAGTCCTTAATTAAAAACGCCAAGGCTCTGCCGAAGAAGGGCACCAGCTCTCGCAAAAGATCAACACCAAGCAGGCTGGGACTTACCTGCTTGCTGTCAAAGTAACTTACCCGGATAAGAGCTGGGAAGTGACAAGATTTGTTAAGGTCACGGTTAAGCGGCAGACTGACAAGGCCCGCTACCAGGTCAAGGTCCGTCCAGGGCAGGTAACTTTAGGGCAGAAACTGTCACCAAGCCAGCTGGTAACTAACGGTAACTAACCTCTCCAGCCTGCCTAAGAAGAGCAAGGAGACCAGCGCCTTTTTGACGGTAACTGTCAATAATCCTGCTGACTCATCCCGCTACACCCCTGTCTTATTAGCCGCTAAAACCCAAGTGGGCAAGGCAATCGCGGCTTCCAGCTTGATTGCCAACTTCGCCTGACGGTGCCAGACTTTGCCAAGGCCGGCAGCTACAAGACCCAGATTAAGGTCACATACCCGGACAAGTCGACCTGGACCAGTTCAGAATTCATGATTGAGGTTGCCCCGGGAGCAGAAAGCACGCAGAGCAACTGAGTTTATTAACATCATTCTTTAAATCAAGACCAAAATGGGTCTTGATTTTTTGTTTTTTAATCTGTATTTTTCACAAACCTTTGCTATAATATCGACTGGTAAGCGGTTACAAGTCGCCGATAAATTAAGTCAACATGGGGAAATAGCCAATGAGAAAAATCAAGTGTGAGCTTTGCGGGCAAAGAGATTTGTTAAAAGAAGGCAGCCGTTTTGTCTGCCAGACCTGTGGGGCAGCCTATTCAGCTGACCAGTTGCGCCGGCAATTTGACCTTGCCGACCAGGCGGAGATTTATGCTGAAGCCAAGCAGGCCTACCGGGCCAAGCGCTTCAAGCAGGCCAGGCAGCTGTATCTGGCCTTAGCAGAAGAAGGGGACCAGCAGGCGGCCTTTTACGCCAGCCTTTCCAGCAGCCAGCTCGACCCGGCGACGGACTTTGCCCCCCTTTTGAATCAGCTGCGGGCAGCTTTAGTGGCCAGCCGGGAAAAGGGTGGGGAAGGCTACTTTGCTTTTGCCAGCCGGGCCCTGGGCGAAGTGATCGTTTTTGCCCTGGCAGTGGAAGAAGAATGTGAAGAAGACTTTCAAAAGCAGGCTCAGCGCCTGGAACTCAGTTCCCGGCAGACCCTGGAGAAGGGCCACCAGAAGATGCAGAAAGAAGCCGGCCGAGCCTGGCTCTTGATGAGCCAGGCAGCCCACCTCTGCGTAGGGGAGAGCGATGACTTAGCCGCTGTCAGTCCCTATTTCTGGGAGCTGGTCGATGCGATTATCGATGACTTGAGCATCAACCAGAAGCGGGGAACGATTGCCTTGGGCAACGTGAAAGAAGAACGGGCTTATTTTGAAGCCTTGAAGGCTGAGAAAAAGGTCAAAAAGCTGGTTAATGGTTAATCTTTTTAAAGTGAATCTTGGCTAAGGCAAATTTTTTGTAAAAAAAGGCTTGCCAAGAGTTAAAAAGCTAAGTATGATATTACTTGGTCGGGGGATGCGAGGAGCCGTCCCTTGGTTGAATTGAAGATTGCGTTATAGCCAAGTGGTAAGGCAACGGTTTTTGGTACCGTCATGCGCTGGTTCGAATCCAGCTAACGCAATTGTGAGGAAGACACCCAGTCGGGTGTCTTTTTTGTTTTTTCTATCTTTCTTGCCCTTTTCTTTTCTCAGCTTGTCTGCCTTGACCAGGCAGGTGGAGAAGGCTAAACTTATTAGTTAGGTTGATTAAACTTTTTAGAAAAAAAGCTGAGGTAAAAGCGTGAACGGATTAATTAAAGCAAGCGATGTCAATCAAGCCGGCCACCTGCAGATTGCCGGGGTAGATGCCCTGGAACTGGCGGCCAAGTACCAGACCCCCCTGCAGGTTTTTGACGTGGGGAAAATCCGCCAGGCAATCCGGGCCTTTAAGCGGGTCTTTGAAGAAGAAGGGGTAGACTATGAAGTCAGCTATGCTTCAAAGGCCTTTTCCTGCCTGGCCATTTACCAGGTCATCAATGAAGAAGGCGGCCACACCGACGTCGTCTCTGGCGGGGAACTCTGGACGGCCATGAAGGCGGGCTTTCCTATGGACAAGGTGAGTTTCCACGGCAACAACAAGAGCCGGGCAGAACTGGAAATGGCTGTTGACCAGGGAGTCGGGGTCATTATTTTGGACAACTTCCATGAAATTGACTTGCTCAGCCAGATTTTGGAAGAAAAAGACGCAAGCAGCAAGGTCATGCTCCGGGTTACCCCCGGCATCAGCGCCCACACCAACGAATATATCCAGACTGGCCAGGTGGACTCCAAGTTTGGCTTTGATATGGAAAGCGGCCAGGCTGACCGGGCCCTGGAACTGGTCCTGGCCAATCCGCGGATGAAGATGGCCGGCATTCACGCCCACATTGGCTCGCAAATTTTTGACGTCCGGGGCTTCGTGGGCTGCGCAGACAAGCTCTGCCAGCTGGCTAGTGCCTGGAAAGAGAAATACGGCTATGAAACGGACATCTTGAATGTGGGGGGCGGCTTTGGCATCCACTATACTGACCAGGACCAGCCGCTTCCGGCTGAAGAATTCGTCCGGGCCATTGTTAAAGAAGTCAAAAGCAAGTGTCAGGAAAACAATTTGAAATTGCCGGCCATCTGGATTGAACCAGGCCGGTCGATCGTCGGCCCTGCGGGCTTTAGCCTTTATACTGTCGGCTCAAGAAAGGACCTGCCTGGCTACCCGAGCTATGTCGCCCTTGACGGGGGGATGGGGGACAATATCCGCCCAGCTCTTTACCAGGCAGAATATTCAGCCGTTGTTGCTGACCGCCCTCAGGCAGAAGATGAAGAAAGGGTTAACCTGGTCGGCAAGTACTGCGAAAGCGGGGATATCTTGATCAAGTCTTGTCCTTTACCAAAAACCGAACCAGGTGACGTAGTTGCCCTCTTAAGTACTGGCGCCTATGGCTATTCCATGGCCTCAAACTACAACCGCAATCCGCGTCCGGCCGTGGTTTTTGCCGAGGACGGGGTTGACCAGCTGGTGATCAAGCGGGAAAGCTATGACGATTTGATTGCCAACGACTTAAAATATCAAAAATAATCCCGGGACATTTTTAACAAAATAAACTTTTGCCTGGTATAGAATTAAGAAAATAATTTTTAATTTGAGGAAAAATGGACAAAGTTAGCTATATCTGCCGCTTTCCTTAACAAACTATGCTAAAATAGGCTTAAATGTTAAGTTGCTGTTCTTTTTGATTTGAATTAAGAGGTTTTTTCCAATGCCAAAATTAGCGCAAGATTTACTGCCGATTATCAACCACAAGCTCGACGCCGTGGTTCCTTCAGATATCCGCCGTTTTGACAAGTATGTTTCCCAGTTCGATGATGTTGTCAAGCTGACCCTGGGTGAACCGGACTTAAATACCCCGGAACACATCAAGCAGGCAGCCATCCGGGACATTGAAAACAATGACAGCCACTACGGCCCGCAGTCAGGCAAGCCGGAACTGCTCCAGGCCATCAGCAAGTACGTTAAGGGCGTGACCGGGGTTGACTATGACCCGGCGAGTGAAATCACCGTCACGGTCGGGGCAACCGAAGCCTTGAACTGCAGCTTGTCCGCCCTTTTGAACGATGGCGACAAGGTGATCGTGCCTACTCCAGTCTGGTCCATGTACATGCAGCTGGTCTGCTTGACTGGGGCTACTCCAGTTGAAGTCGACACTTCAGACACCGGCTTTATTTTGACCCCGGAAAAGCTGGAAGAAGTCATTGAACGGGAAGGCAAGGGGGTTAAGGCTGTTATGCTGAACGACCCGACCAACCCGACCGGGGTAACCTACCCTAAGGAAGTTATCGAAGGCCTGGCTGAAGTTATCAAGAAGCACCACATGTACGCGATCAGTGATGAAATCTACTCCGAACTGATCTACGGAGATGCCAAGCACTACTCTTTGGCTACTTACATTCCAGACAGAACCATCTTTATTTCCGGTCTGTCCAAGTCCCACGCCATGACTGGCTGGCGGCTGGGCTATATCTGCGGGCCAGCTGAAATCATGGCCAGCGTCCGCAAGATGAACGACTTCATGATCACGGTCGTGACCAACAACGTGCAAGCTGCGGCCATTGAAGCCTTGACCAACGGTCTGGATGACCCGAAGGAATTCAGAGATATCTACCAGCGCCGGGTCAACTTCATGGAAGAGGGCTTGAAGAAGCTGGGCTTTGACATGGCTTTGCCGCGCGGGGCCTTCTACATCTTTGCCAAGATTCCTGAAAAGTACCAGGGCGACGACGTTGGCTTTGCCAAGTCCCTGGCCAAGGATGCCAGAGTCGGCGTGATCCCGGGCAGCTACTTTGGGGCTGGCGGGGCCGGCTATGTCCGCATGTCCTACGCTTCCAGCGATGAAGTCTTAAAAGAGGCTCTCAAGCGGATTACCAAGTTTGTGGAAGCAGAATAATAATTTTTATTAACTTAAACTTCCCACTTTTGTAAGTGGGAAGTTTAAGTTACCTATAAGAGACGCAAGCAAGTCGGTAAAAAGCAAGACATCTTAGATTCTCTGCCGGGCGAGGAGGTTCATCATCGTTTGGATGATCTTACTTGTCCAGACTGCCAGCCCAAGTTAAGAGAATCGATCATATTCAGCACTCTTACAAGTGCTAGCACTGCAGTGATGAGGCACCAGCTGACAAGATTATTAAAGCACCTGTACCTAAGGCTCCGTTAACCAACAGTCTTGGCTCAGCTTCTTTGATCTCAAATACTATCTATCAGAAGTACGTTCTCAAGGTTCCTGCCTACCGGCAAGAGAAAGACTTACGGCGTATGGGCCTTCCGCTTGATCACAATACGGTCTTTAATTGGCATATCAAGGTCTGCGAGTACTACCTCTCCAGCCTTTACGAACTCTTGAGAAAAGAGCTGCTAAAGCAGGATGTAATTCACGCAGATGAGACGCCATATCGAGTCTTAGACAGTGAAAGAGCTAAAGACTACGTCTGGACCTTCTTGTCAGGCAAGCATGCCGAGAAGCCGATTGTCCTGTATCACTATGGATCACGAAAAGGCGCCGAAGCATGGGATTTCCTGGCAGGCTTCAGCGGATACCTTCATTGTGATCAATATCTTGCCTAAAGACAAGGCTATAGAGTCCGACGCGACTTTGGTGGCTAATCAAGGGATCAATCTACGTGGTGCCTTCCGGTAAGCTGGGGACAGCCTTCAAGTATTGCATGAAGCACATGGACAAGTTCATGAACGCTCTAAAAGATAGTCGCCTTGAATTATCCAACAACAGAGCAGAACGAGCAGTCAAAGAGATCGTCATGGGACGCAAGAACTGGCTCTTTTCACAGAGTAGTACAGGCGCCAAATCCATGGCAATCATTATGAGCATACTCGAAACCGCCAAGCAAAATGGCTTGGATCAATTCAAATACATCAACTATCTTCTAGACAAGCTGCCCAATGAGCTGTCATTCAGCATCTGGAAGCCTATTTACCATGGGCTGAGAATGTTCAGCTCCACTGTAAGTAAAAGTCCCATAAACTGATTAATCCCATCTTAGCATTGCTAGGATGGGATTTTAATATACTCTGCTATTGGGTACTTACAAAAATTGTTGGGAAAGCCCCAATGATTTATGAAAAAGCTGTATCATAAATAAGGATATTCATCGCTTTGTCTTCTTATATAGGCGGGGCAAGGCCAGTAGCCAATAGCTGCTGATCCTGTTACAACGGAAAGGAAAGCAGAAAAATGAAGCTGTTTGATTTAAATCGATTTTCACGCAATTACGGCTTTTTGGTAAAAATCGGGACGGCAATTCTATACTCAGTTATGGTTGCCGTAGCCCTGAACTTCTTCTGGCATCCCGGCCACATCTATTCTTCCGGGATCACCGGCTTCGCGCAGATCGTCAACACTGTGACCAGCCGCTACATGCCATTTACCATCCCAACAGAAGTGATGTACTTTGCTTTGAACGTACCCCTCTTTATCCTAGCTTGGTTCAAGATCGGCCGTGAGTTTACCGCCTACACCATCTTCGCGGTTACTATGTCCACGATCATGATGCGTTTCATCCAACCGACCCAAGTTAGCCTGGACCCAATCCTCTGCGCCATTTTCGGGGCAGCAGTCAACGGGATTGGCACTGGTATGGCTTTGAAGAGTGGGATCTCTACAGGTGGTTTGGACATCTTAGGAATCGTGGTCAGGAAGAAAACTGGTATTAACTACGGCAAGTTCAATATCTTGATCAACTTGATTATCGTTTTGATCGCCGGTTTTCTCTTTGACTGGTCCAGAGCCCTCTACACGGCCTTGAACATTTTCATCAACGGCCGCTTCATCGACTCAGTCTACACTCAGCACAACAAGCTGCAGGTAATGATTGTTACTGAACATCCCAATGCTATCATCGAAGGGATTCAAGAAAAGATGCACCGCGGGATCACTATCTTCCACGACGTGGAAGGGGCCTACGGGCATACTGAAAAGACCGTACTTTTAACCATTATCGACACTTACGACCTCTACGACATCCGGACCACAGTAGAAAAATGTGACCCCTTTGTCTTCATGAGTGTCACGGAAGTCCAGAAAGTTTATGGCAGATTTAGAGAACAAAAAGTCGTTTAGCTATTGAGAAATATTAAAAAACAAATTATATTTGTGTTATGAAGGTTAAGTGAGGTGGTGAAATAGATGCCAGATGAAAGGGACAATAGCCGCTATCAACCAAAATATATAGGCTTGGATTTGGCGACTGAGATCGCCACTACTTACGCTAAACAGCATGGACACCACAATGTCAAGCTGCTGATGACTAAGACCAGTCCAGACAAGCGGTCAGAGTATTTTTACGTCTTCAGCGTAACTGACAGCTTGCGCGAGAACGGCAAGAAGGAATATTTCATTTTAGTTGATCCAGTTTCTGGAGAAGTCTTCAGAGTGGATGAAAGTCCGCTGAAGTAAAAGAAAAACGCGCGCTTACGTTTGTTGTAAGTAGCGCGTTTTTTTACACAATTATTTGATTAATCTTCTTCGTAACCCAGGTGGTTCATAATCAAAGCCGCGGTTTCTTCGATTGACCGTTCAGCCACGTTGATCACGAAGCAGCCCAGCTTCTTGTATAAGGCCATGGCACTGTCCAGTTCGGCATTGATGGAGTCCATGTTGGAGTAGGCAGTGTCGGGGTCCATCCCGTAGCTGATCATTCTTTGCCGGCGGATGCGGTTGAGCACTTGCGGATCGGTTGTCAAACCAATGATCTTCTTCGGGTCAATTTGGTAGATTTCCTTTGGTATGTGGGTCTGCGGTACTAGCGGCAAGTTGGCCACCTTAAGCCCCTTGTTAGCCAAAAGCAAGGAAAGGGGAGTCTTGGAAGTCCGGGAGACACCTAACAAGACAACGTCTGCTTCCAAAAAGCCCCGCGGATCCTTGCCGTCGTCGTACATAACCGCGAATTCCATGGCGGAGATCCGGTTGAAGTACTTGTTGGTCAATTGGTGGTTAGCCCCAACCAGGCCGGTCGGCTTCATATGGGTCGTCTGGCTGATAGCCTCAATGATCGGAGACAAAATGTCGATGTACCTAGCCTTGTGTTCTCGGGCAAACTTGATGATCGGCAATTGCAGCTTCTCATCCAGCATGCTGTAGACGATGACCAGGTTAGGATACTGCTCGATTTCTTCCAGGGTAGCGGCCAGCTTCTTTTCGTTAACAATGAAAGGATAGCGGCGGTAGTTGACTTCGGCGTCAGGGAACTGGACGGCAGCCGCCTGGGCGTTGTTAAAGGCCGTTTCCCCAGCTGAGTCGGAAATAATGATAATGTTGACTTCCATCTTTTCAGTTTTTTCTGTTTGCTTGTTTTCTGCTTTATTTTCAGTCATATAGATCACCTCATCAACTCTATTATACCGGATAATGCGCTTTCTGGGCCTTAGCCCAAAAAAACTTTTTAAAAAATCTGTCCAGTCTATTGACGATTAGTCAATTTTTGCTATAATTTAGACATATGTTTATGGCAGCAATGCCAAGAAATGGAAGGAGGGATCACACATGGCTAAGACTATCGTTCACGAAAACGAGTCTATTGATGATGCTCTTCGTCGTTTCAAGCGTTCCGTTTCTAGAAGTGGTACTTTGCAAGAATACCGCAAGCGTGAATTCTACGAAAAGCCAAGCGTTCGTAGAAAGTTAAAATCTGAGGCCGCTCGCAAGCGTAGACATTATTAATCGACTGAAGCTCTCGTGAAAACGGGAGCTTTTTTCTTGCTTATTTTCCGTGTTCTCTTTTGGCCTAAATCGTGTATCATTGGTTTAGAAGAGTATAGTCTGGCGGACAGAGATGTGCTTGCCCGCTGGTTTGAAAATGAAGGAGTTCTTTTATTGGAAAAGAAGTTTTTGCCCCACAGCAGCGAAAATGTCCAGAAGCTGGTGGGCGTAAATGACAGCAATTTGAAGCTGATCGAAGAAGGCTATGAGGTTATCGTTACTGACCTGGGTGGTCAGATCAAGGTTGCTGGACCTGAAGAGCAGGTGGAGACCGTCTTGCGGGTTTTAAAGGCCTTGGACGGGGTAGCCAGCAACGGGATCAATTTAACTCCGGCCGATGTGGTCAGCGCCATGAAAATGGCTGACCGGGGGACAACTGAATACTTTGGCGACCTCTACAAGCAGATCTTGATCAGAGATGCTAAGGGCCGGCCAGTCCGGGTCAAGAATATGACCCAGAAGAGCTATGTTGAAGCCATCAACAAGAGCGACGTGGTCTTTGGGATCGGACCCGCCGGGACAGGGAAGACCTTCCTGGCTGTCGTCTGCGCGGTTGCTGCCTTTAAGCGGGGAGAGGTCTCCAAGATCATCTTGACCCGGCCGGCAGTTGAAGCCGGGGAATCCCTGGGCTTTTTGCCAGGGGACCTTAAGGAAAAGGTTGACCCTTACCTGCGTCCAATCTATGACTCCCTTTATGCCATCTTAGGGCAGGGACCAACTGACCGCTTGATGGAGCGGGGCGTTATCGAAATCGCTCCTCTTGCTTACATGAGAGGGCGGACCTTGGAAGAAGCTTTCGTCATTTTAGACGAAGCGCAGAACACGACTGACGCCCAAATGAAGATGTTTTTAACCCGGCTGGGCTTTAACTCCAAGATGGTGGTCAACGGGGACATGACCCAGATCGACCTGCCTGGCAAGGCCCACAGCGGTTTGATTACGGCCCGCAATATCCTGCAGGGGATCGACCAGATCGAGTTCGTGGAATTCAGTGCGGCTGACGTTGTCCGGCACCCAGTCGTAGCAAAGATTATCAAGGCATATGAAGAGGAAGGAAAATAATGCAGGGAATTGACGTAAGCTACAGCGATGAAGTCGGCTTTTTGACTAAGGGAGACCGGGACTGGGAAGACTGGATCATGCAGCTGCTCCTCATGGCGAAAAAGGAAATCGGCAAGGACAATGCCCAGGAAATGAGCATCAACTTCGTTGACGAAGACCGGTCGCAGGCTATCAACCGGGACTACCGGGATAAAGACCGGCCAACCGATGTGATTTCTTTCGCCATTGAAGACGGCGACGACGGCCTGGACCTGGCTATGTTCACCCAGGACCCGGACTTTACCGAAGACATTGGCGACTTGTTCATGTGCCCAAGTGTCATCGAGCGCCACAGCAAGGAATATGGCACCGGCTTTGACCGGGAATTTGGCTACACGATCGTGCACGGCTACTTGCACTTAAATTGCTATGACCACATCGAGCCAGACGAAGCCAAGGAAATGTTTGGCATCCAGGGCAAGGTTTTGGAAGAATATGGCCTGCCCCTTTATCCGGACCAATTAGACGAAGGAAGAGGAAAATAGCATGAACGAGTTGGAAGAAAAACTCTTTTTGCTGGCCAAGGACCATTTGGCGGATGCCTATAGCCCTTATTCCCACTTTCACGTGGCCAGCGCTTTAGTGACGGACGCGGGAGAAATTTTTACCGGGGTCAATATTGAAAACTCTTCTTTTGGCTTGACCAACTGCGCCGAACGGACGGCGATCTTCTCCTGGGTGAACGCTGGCCGGCCGGGCAAGATCAAGTGCCTTTTGATCATCGGCAACACTGACCGGCCAATCTCCCCTTGCGGGGCCTGCCGGCAGGTAATGAGCGAATTTATGGCTCCGGAAACGGAAGTAATTCTGACCGACAGCCAGGGGGACTATGAGCACTTTACAGTTGAGCAATTGATACCATACCATTTCACAGAAAAGGACATTCAAGATGGGGCAAACAAGTAAACACAAGTCAGGTTTCGTAGCATTGGTTGGCCGGCCAAATGTAGGCAAGTCAACCTTGATGAACCGCTTAATCGGGCAGAAGGTGGCGATCACCTCCGCCAAGCCGCAAACTACCAGAAACAAGATTTCCGGCATCTACACTGAAGATGACATGCAAGTTGTCTTTGTCGACACGCCGGGAATTTTCAAGAGCCATTCCGACCTGGACGAATACATGGACAAGGCCAGCCTGTCTTCTTTAAAGGACGTTGACTTAGTCATGTTCATGGTTGACGCTAAAGAAGCCGGCAAAGGTGAGGAATACGTGGCCGGTCTTTTGAAGGATTTGGATATTCCAGTATTTTTGGTTATCAACAAGATCGATCAGGTTCACCCAAATGACCTTTTGCCAATCATCGACTCCTACCAGGCCGTCGGCAAGTTCGCGGAATTTTTGCCAATTTCCGCCCGGCAGGGCAACGGGGTCGACGACTTGCTCAAGACCTTGAAGGACTACTTGCCAGAAGGACCGCAATACTACGCTTCAGATGAAGTAACCGACCGGCCGGAATACTTCGTGGTGGCTGAGATGATCAGAGAACAGATCCTCCGCTTGACCGACCAGGAAGTTCCCCACTCAACTGCTGTCTGGGTTGACCAGATGAACCAGCGGATCAATGGCAAATTGCAGATTGATGCCACGATTTTTGTGGAAAAAGACGGGCAAAAGCGGATCATTATCGGGCAAAGAGGGTCCATGATTAAGCAGATCGGGATGCGGTCCAGAAAAGAAATCGAAAATCTTCTGGGCGAGAAGGTTAACTTGAAGCTCTGGGTCAAGGTACGGCGCGACTGGCGGCAGGACCCGGCCTTCCTCAAGTCCATCGGCTATGACAAGAAGGAACTTTAATGGCCGCTGACCTGCTCGATGTCCACGGCCTGCTTTTTAAAAGGCAGCAGTATAAAGAGGCTGACATCTTGGCCAAGCTCTGGACCAAGGAACTGGGAATCGTCACCGTAATTGCCAAAGGTGGGATGCGGCCCAAGTCTCAGCTGGCCGCCGCGGTTTTGCCCTTTACGGAAGGGACTTTTGGCATCTTGACCCGCTACAAGGGGATCAGCCAGCTGTGGACCTATAAGAAGCTCAGCCAGCACGATGAGCTTTTTACCGACCTGGACAAAAATGCCTATCTTTCTTATCTTTTTGACTTAGCTGACCATGCCTTCAGCGAGTACCAGAAACTGGGGGGCTACTATGACCTTTTGCTAGTGGCCTTTAACCGGATCGTGGCCGGCCAGGACCCGGAAATTATTGCCCAAATTGTCCAGCTGCAGCTCCTGGATGCCTTCGGGGTAGCTCCTCAGCTGGGGGCCTGCGTGATCTGCGGCAAGGAAAAAGGAATTTTTGACTATTCAATCGCCGCCGGCGGGGTGGTCTGCAGCGACCATTTCCGCTCTGTCAGCCGCCTGCACTTGTCGCCAAAGGCTACTGCCTTAATCAGAACCCTGGCCCTTTTACCAATCAGCCGTTTAGGGGAGATCCAGATCGGCGAAGATTTGAAAAAGGAAAGCCGGCGGGCCATCGCCCAGATCTACCAGGCAACAGTGGATTTGCACCTGCCCAGCCTCCGCTTTTTAAATGAGGTCCGGGGCAGCTGATTTTCCTAAAAAAACATGAAAAGAAAAGGGATTTGTGGTAAAATTAGCCTGTATATTGGTAATGATGAGGAAATAAAAAAGTACCGCGGCAGCGAGTATCGGTTGGTGGAAGGATACAGCGGGAAAAGGCCCCTCTAGCCAAGCTAATTAAGAGCAGGAGGCAAATAGGCTTCCTGAATTAGGGTGGAACCGCGAATACTTTTTCGTCCCTATGCAAAAATAAAATTGCATAGGCTATTTTTATGGCCTTGCATAGGAGGTAACTATGGCACAAAAATTAGATATTCAGACCATGATCTTCAAGCTTGAACAGTTCTGGGCTTCAAAAGGCTGCATGATCATGCCGTCATATGATGAAAACAAGGGTGCGGGGACGATGAGCCCATACACCTTCTTGCGGGCAGTCGGGCCTGAACCTTGGAAGGCCTGCTACGTTGAGCCTTCCCGCCGGCCAGCTGACGGGCGCTACGGGGACAACCCGAACCGGCTCTTCCAGCACCACCAGTTCCAAGTCGTTTTAAAGCCGGCTCCGCTGGAAATCCAGCAATACTACCTGGACTCCTTGAAGGTTCTAGGCATTGAACCTTTGGAACACGACATCCGCTTCGTTGAAGACAACTGGGAAAACCCATCCATGGGCTGTGCCGGTGTTGGCTGGGAAGTCTGGCTGGACGGGATGGAAGTTTCCCAATTTACCTACTTCCAAACTGTCGGCGAACTGGACGTCAAGCCAACCATGGGCGAAATCACTTACGGGGTTGAACGGCTGGCTTCCTACATCCAGGACGTTAACTCAGTCTTTGACCTGGAATGGGGCGACGGCGTCCTTTACCGGGACATTTTCAAGGAACCTGAATACGAACACTCCAAGTACGCCTTTGAAGAAAGCGACCAGAAGCAATTGCTGGAATTCTTTGACACTTACGAAAGAATTGCCAAGCGCCTTTTGGGCCAGAACCTGGTTCACCCGGCTTACGACTACATCTTGAAGTGTTCCCACACCTTCAACCTACTGGACGCCCGGGGGACAGTCTCAGTAACTGAACGGGCCGGCTACCTGCACCGAATCCGCAACATGGCTCACGAAGTAGCGGTTAAGTTTGTGGAAGAACGTGAAAAGCGCGGCTTCCCATTGTTGAAGAGTGCACAAGCAAAGGCGGAGGCAAGCAATGACTAAAGACTTTTTATTTGAAATCGGCGTTGAAGAAATGCCAGCCCACGTGGTCAGCAAATCAGTCAAGCAGCTGGCTGACAGAACTGGCAAGTTCTTGAAGGAAAACGGCCTGGGCTTTAAGGAAATCAAGACCTACTCAACTCCCCGCCGCCTGACTGTCCTGGTCAAGGAACTGGATGAAAAGCAGGCTGACGTGGACGAAGTCAAGAAGGGGCCGGCCAAGAAGATCGCCCAGGACGCTGACGGCAACTGGACCAAGGCCGCTGTCGGTTTTGCCCGCGGCCAGGGGATGAGCGCCGACGACATCTACTTTGAAGAACTCAAGGGCGTGGAATATGCCTACGTGCACGTGCAAAAGGCCGGCAAGGAAGCTAAGGAAATCCTCTTGGGCCTGGATGAAGTAATCAAGGCCATGACCTTCCCGACCAAGATGCGCTGGGACTCCCAAGACTTTGAATTTGTCCGCCCGATCCACTGGCTCGTTGCCCTTTACGGCAGCGAAGTCGTCCCAGTTGAGTTCCTGGACATCACTGCCGGCCGCAAGACTGCCGGTCACCGCTTCCTGGGCGACAGCGTGGTTTTGGCCAACGCTGACGACTACGTGGAAGCTCTGCGGGATCAATACGTCATCGTTGATGCTGACGAACGCAAGGACATGATCGTTTCCCAGATCAACGACCTGATAAACAGCCACAACTGGCAAATCAAGCTGGATGCCAGCCTCTTGGAAGAAGTCAACAACCTGGTTGAATACCCGACTGTTTTTGCCGGCTCATTTGACCAAAAGTACCTGGAAATCCCGGACGAAGTCCTGATCACTTCCATGAAGGACAACCAGCGCTACTTTGAAGTCTACGACCAGGAAGGCAAGCTGATCAACTACTTCATCTCCGTGAGAAACGGGAACAAGGACCACTTGGAAAACGTGATTTCCGGTAATGAAAAGGTCCTGGTTGCCCGCCTGGATGACGCGGTATTCTTCTACGACGAAGACCGCAAGTACCCGCTCAGCCACTTTGTTGACCGGATGGACAGCGTTTCCTTCCACGACAAGATCGGTTCTATGGCAGAAAAGATGACCCGGGTCCGGATCATCGGCGACTACCTGGCCAAGAGATTCGGCCTGTCAGCTGAAGAAGTGGCTGACTTTGACCGGGTAAGCGGCCTGTACAAGTTCGACCTGGTAACCCAAATGGTCGGCGAATTCGCTGAACTGCAAGGGGTTATGGGGATGCACTATGCTCGCCTGGCTGGCGAAAACGAAAACGTTTCTGTTGCCATCAAGGAACACTACATGCCAACCACGGCTGAAGGCGACTTGCCGAAGACCAAGGTCGGCGCCCTCTTGTCAGTTGCTGACAAGCTGGACACCATTATCGCATTCTTTGGTGCCGGGATGATTCCTTCATCATCAAACGATCCATACGCTTTGCGCCGTTACGCTTACGGGATTGTCCGGATCCTTTTGAACGAAGACTGGTCCCTGCCATTTGACCAGGTTGTTCCAGAAATCGTGGAACTTTTGTCTGGCAAGACTCCGGCCAAGCTGCCGCAAGGGGCGGAAGAAGACAAGCAACTTGCTGACTTCATCCGTGACCGGATCAAGCAGTTCTTGCAAAAGAACAACTACCAATACGACGTTATCGACGCCGTTCTGGCATCAAGCGAACAAGATCCAAGCCAGATCCTGGCCGCTGCCAAGGTTCTGCAGCAGCACCATGACGACAAGGCCTTCAAGCCAGTCGTTGAAAGTCTGACTAGAATCGCCAACATCTTGAAGAAGGCTAAGTTCAGCCAGGCTAGTCCGGTTGACCCAAGCTTATTTGAAGACAGAAGCGAACAAGACCTTTATAATGGAGTTGAAGCTTTGGCAAATGTCAAGGACCATGCTGAACTTTACGAAGCCTTCGTTGCCTTGCAAGGGGTAATCGACCGCTACTTCGACGTCAACATGATCATGGCCAAGGATGAAGCAGTCAAGAACAACCGCTTGAGCCAGCTGGCAGCTGTCAATGACCTGGCCAAGCGCTTGGGCGACTTGAGCAAGTTGGTTATCAAGTAAGAAGCAAATTTTTAATAAAGGGTGAGGCAAATTGGCTGGAAGAATTTCGGAAGATTTTATCAATGAAGTTCGGGGCAGCGTAAATATCGTTGACGTGATCAGCCAGTATGTATCACTGGAGAAGAGAGGCAAAGACTATGTTGGTCTTTGCCCTTTTCATCAAGAAAAGACCCCCTCTTTCAGCGTCAACCCGGACAAGCAGTTCTTCTACTGCTTTGGCTGCCATAAAGGCGGCAATGTCTACAAGTTCATCATGGAAAAGGAAGAAGTTACTTTTCCAGAAAGCGTTGAAAGAGTAGCGGAATTCGCCAATATCCCCATGCCCCAGGAATACCAGGAGCAGCCGGTCAAGCTGAATCCTTTGATGCAGATGCACAAGGAAGCGGCGGACTTTTACCAGAAGGTTCTCATGACTACCAAGATCGGGGAAAGGGGCCTGGAATATGCAAGAAAAAGAGGCTTGAACGATGACCTGCTCAAGCACTTTAAGATCGGCTATGCCCCAGGCAAGTCCGACCTGCTCTTGACCTATTTGCGAGGCGAAGGCTATACGGATGATCAGCTGGCGGAAAGCGGCTTGTTTGTCAAGAGCCAGGACGGCCGCCTCTTTGACCGCTTCAGAGACCGCTTGATGTTCCCGATGAGTGATGAAAGCGGCCACCCGGTAGCCTTTTCCGGCCGGAGAATCAGCGATGACCCGGAAGAACCCAAGTACTTGAACAGTCCGGAAACCAGCATCTTCAACAAGTCCGACCTGCTCTTCCACTTTTCAGAAGCCAAGAAACATGCCAGAAAAGAGGGACACCTGGTCTTGTTTGAAGGACATATGGACGTGATTTCGGCCTATAAGGCCGGGGTCAAGACCGGGATTGCCTCCATGGGGACCAGTTTGACCCAGCAGCAGGTCTATATGATCCGCCGGATCACCAAGCAAGTCGTCATCAACTATGACGGCGACGATCCAGGCCAGCACGCAACTGAACGGGCGGTGGGCCTCTTCAAGCAGGCCGGCAACTTTGACCTGGGCATCGTGATCCTGCCTGACAAGCTCGACCCGGACGAATATGTTAAGCAGTACGGATCGGACAGCTACCAGGCCGCGATTAGAGGGGCTATTTCGACCACTGACTTTTTCCTGCAGCGCTTAAAGAAGAAGTACAACTTAAACAATGAGCGCGAGCAAGTGGCCTATTTAAGAGAGGCAGTAGCGGAAATCGCCGCCTTGCCCAACCCGGTTGAACAAGACCTTTATGTAGGCCGCCTGGCCAAGGAAACCGGAGTCTCCCTCGACGCTTTAAAGGTCAACTTGTCCAGGGCCCGCCGCAAGCAGCGCCGGGTGGACCAGCATACCAGCAGCGAAGTCCTGCCCGAGCTGGCCCCCTTGGCTCCAGCCGCGGATCCGCAGCCGGTCACCAGGGCTCTAAAGGCCCAGCAGCGCCTGCTTTATGCCTACATCTATTCTGATGAGGCCCGGGACTACTTGACCGTCAACGGTTTTGTTTTTCCAAACCCGGAATACGAGCGCCTGGCCAAACTTTGGCTCAATTACATTGAAACTCATGAAAATGTTTCATTGAGCGGATTTTTGGATTTTATTCCTGAAGAACTTCAGAGTATAATTGTTAGTACTGATATGACCGGGCTGCCAGGGAAAATCACCTTGGAAGAGCTCGAGGCGCAGGTTCGGGTACTCAACCTGTGCAAGATAGATGATGAGATCGACCGCCACATGCAGGCGATTGCAGACGCGCGTCGGCGAAACGACCAAACGGCAATTTTGCTGGAAACACAGGCAATTTTGCAGCTAAGGCAACTGAAGCTGCAGGAAGAGGAGGCAGTTAGTGACAGAAGAAAAGCAAACCAAGGCTAATGAGATGTCCCTGGAAAAGGCGGTGAAGCTGGTTGTTGAGGGAGTAAAGGCCAGCCACCAAATCACTGAAGCTGCTTTCGAAGACCGCTTGATCAAGCCCTACAAATTAGAGGGCAAGGCCGTCGACCAGCTGGTCCAGGAATTTGAAGACAACGGGATCAGCATTGTTGATGAGGACGGCAAGCCTTCCAAGCTGGCTCTGACCAAGCAGAAAAATGTTGAAAAGGCGGAACTGAACAATATGGACGCCCCGACCGGGATGAAGATGAACGACCCGGTCAGAATGTACTTAAAGGAAATCGGCCGGGTCAACCTTTTGACCAGTGAGGAAGAAGTCGCCCTGGCCAAGCGGATTGAGGCCGGCGATGAAGAGGCCAAGCAGGAACTGGCTGAAGCCAATCTGCGTTTGGTTGTCTCGATTGCCAAGCGCTATGTCGGCCGGGGGATGAACTTCCTGGACTTGATCCAGGAAGGGAACATGGGCCTGATGAAGGCGGTCGACAAGTTTGACTACCGGCTGGGCTACAAGTTCTCCACTTACGCGACCTGGTGGATCCGGCAGGCAATCACCCGGGCAATTGCCGACCAGGCCCGGACGATCAGAATCCCGGTCCACATGGTGGAAACCATTAACAAGCTGATCCGGATCCAGCGCCAGCTCCTCCAGGATTTAGGCAGAGACCCGGAACCGGAAGAAATCGGGGCGGAAATGGACTTGCCGGTCAAGAAGGTTAGGGAGATCTTGAAGCTTTGCCAAGAGCCGGTTTCTTTGGAGACCCCAATTGGGGAAGAAGACGACTCCAATTTGGGCGACTTCATCGAAGACAAGGACGCGATGAGTCCCGAACAGCACGCGGCCAATGAGATGCTGAAAGAGCAGCTGGCCGAGGTTCTGGATACCTTGAGTGACCGGGAAGAAGAAGTCCTCCGTTTGCGTTTTGGCTTAGATGATGGCAAGGCCAGGACTTTGGAAGAAGTCGGCCAGCATTTTGAAGTGACCCGGGAACGGATCCGGCAAATTGAGGCCAAGGCCCTCAGAAAGCTCCGCCACCCGAGCCGGAGCAGCCAGTTGCGGGATTTCTTAGATTAATGTGTAGCGTGATGCTGCTGTGATAGAGTGAAGGCAATCAAATGACAGACAAAGCTAAGCAGACAGGAAAGGCAGACCAGGTATCCCTGGCTGAAGCCGTTAAGTTAGTTGTTAAGGATGTCAAGAAGAGCAAGCAAATTTCTGAAAAGGAATTTACCGACCGCTTGCTGAAGCCTTACCAAATCGAAGGCCGGGCGGTCGATCAGCTGGTGCAGGAATTTGAAGACAACGGGATCAGCATTGTCGATGACAAGGGCGAACCGTCCAAATTGGCCCTGGCCAAGCAGAAAAACGTGGAAAAGGCAGAGCTGGAACACTTGTCAGCCCCAGGCAGTCGGATGAATGACCCGGTCCGCCAGTATTTGAAGCGGATCGGCCGGGTCAGCCTGCTCAGCGGGGATGAAGAAGTCCAGCTGGCCAAGCGGATTGAAGCCGGCGACCAGGAGGCCAAGGATGAACTGACCAGTGCCAACCTGCGTCTGGTGGTTTCCATTGCCAAGCGCTATGTTGGCCGGGGGATGAGCTTTTTGGACCTGATCCAGGAAGGGAACATGGGCCTGATGAAGGCGGTCGACAAGTTTGACTACCAGCTGGGCTTCAAGTTTTCTACTTACGCGACCTGGTGGATCCGACAAGCAATCACCCGCGCGATTGCCGACCAGGCCCGGACGATCAGAATTCCGGTTCATATGGTAGAAACCATTAACAAGCTGATCCGGATTCAGCGGCAGCTTCTCCAGGATCTGGGCAGAGACCCGGAGCCAGAAGAAATTGCCGCGGAAATGGACTTGCCGGTCAAGAAGGTCCGGGAGGTCCTCAAGGTGGCCCAGGAGCCAGTTTCCTTGGAGACACCGATTGGGGAAGAGGATGACTCCCACTTAGGCGACTTTATTGAAGACAAGGACGCGACCAGCCCGGAACAGCACGCGGCCAGTGAAATGCTGAAAGACCAGCTGGCGGAAGTGCTTGACACTTTGACTGACAGGGAGGAGAATGTATTGCGTCTGCGTTTTGGTCTGGATGACGGAAATCCCCGGACTTTGGAAGAAGTCGGCCGGGTCTTTGGCGTGACCCGGGAGCGGATCCGGCAAATCGAGGCCAAGGCCTTGCGCAAGCTGCGGCACCCAAGCCGGAGCAACCGGTTGCGTGACTTTTTAGAGTAGTAAATTTTTAGCAGAATAAGAACAGGGCGGATTGAATGGCAAAAGAAAATGCTTCTAACGTAAATGATTTTCCACTGGAAAAAGCAGTTAAAATGGTGATTACCGGTTTAAAGAAGACCAAGCAGATCCGCGAAAAGGACTTGAAGGCCCGGCTCTTGCTGCCGTATGGTCTGAATGATGCCGAAACTGCCAAGCTGGTAGAAGAGTTTGCGGACAATGGGATTAGTATCGTTGACGACCAGGGTGAACCGTCTGCTCTGGCCCTCAAGGCTGAAGAAGAAGCTGAAAAGAAAGAACAAAAAGAACTGGTCGCTTCCAGCGACAATGACCGGGTTTACGACTCGGTTCGGATGTATTTAAAGGAAATCGGCAAGGTCCCGCTTTTGAGCCGGGACGAAGAAGTAGAAGTAGCCAAGCGGATTGAAAACGGCGATGAGTCAGCCAAGGATGAACTGGCCGCCGCCAACCTCCGTTTGGTTGTCTCCATTGCCAAGCGCTATGCCAAGCACAATGGGAAGATGGGGATCCTGGACTTGATCCAGGAAGGCAATATCGGCCTGATGAAGGCAGTTGACAAGTTTGACTACTCCAAGGGCTTTAAGTTTTCAACTTATGCTACCTGGTGGATCCGGCAGGCCATTACCCGGGCCCTGGCTGACCAGGACCGGATGATCAGAATCCCGGTTCACGTAGTGGAAAGCATAAACAAGATGAACCGGATCCAGCGGATTCTGCAGCAGGACCTGGACCGGGATGCCAAGCCGGAAGAGCTGGCCGCGGAAATGAATGAACCTTTGCAGAAGGTGCAGGAAATTATCACGGTAGCCAAGAACCAGGAAACTGACTCTTTGGACAAGCCGGTTGGCGAAGAAGGGGACTCGCAATTGGGGGACCTTTTGGAAGACAACAAGGCAACCAACCCGGAAGAATACACTGCTTTTGAAATGCTGAAGGACCAACTGTCCAGCATGATGGGTGAGTTCCTGACTGACAGAGAAGCTAAGGTCTTGAAGCTGCGCTTCGGCCTGGAAAACGATGAGCCGCACACTCTGGAAGAAGTTGGCCGCAGTCTGGGTGTTACCCGGGAACGGGTCCGGCAGATTGAAGCTAAGGCTGTCAAGAAGTTGAAGCACCACTCAGACCTGCTCCAGGACTACTTCTCAGCAGAATAGACAGAAAAAACATGTTTCCATTTTTTGGAAGCATGTTTTTTTGCTTTTTTCAATCCAAGAAAGCCAGACGCCAAGGCTTTAAGTTGAATCAAGGCGTGGCTCTCGCAAAGGAAGGCAATCACGGAAAGCTAACCTTGCCCGTCCCAGCACCTTATAAGGGTGAGTGGCATAGCATAAGATTTTCTGAAGTTCCCAAAAATGCCGAATTTGGGACGGTAAGCTTTTACCGTGAACACGGCCATTACTACATGGCAGTTCCTTACAAGTATGAAATGCCACCATACATTCACAAGCATACGGGTAAGAAGACGGGGATCGATGTCAATGTCAGCCATTTCAATGATGCAGAAGGGGAACACTATTTTCTGCACAAGGGAAACAATGGCGCCGCCAATCTTGGAAGAGTCTATGAGAACATCAAACACCAGCAGCGGATTCTGGCAAGAAAGCTGGAAGAAAATGGCCAGATTGCCGGGAAGCGCTCAAAAAGCTATCAAAAAGCGAGAACCAAGCTTCAGAAGCTTTACGAGCGTGCTCACCGCATGCAGGATGACGCGATGCACAAGTATACGACTCACCTTGTCAGAGAATATGATGCAATCTGCATTGAGGATCTGGACGTCAAGGGCATGCTTATGAGCCACGTTGCTTCTAAAGCGTACACCGTGCGCTATTTGGACGCTTTCGCAGCTATCTCGAATACAAGTGCAAGTCAGCCGGAGTTAAGCTGGTGATTGCCAACCGCTTTTATCCAAGCACCCAGCGCTGTGCAGTCTGTGGCAACATCAAGAAAAATGACGAAAAGATCACCCTTTCTGGCAATAAGAAGCACGGCACCAAGCACAATGAATACGTGTGCTACAACAAAAAATGCCCGAACTACAACAAGGTTGTAGATCGGGACATGAACGCGATGATGAATCTTACTTTTTTGATTGATCATCCAAGATACAATAAAGCATTGTAAAAAATTGAAGGATCCGCAAGGATCCATGCGGGCAGGCTAATGGCCGGAATGCCATCTGTTGCTTGGACAGTTGCGTAAGTGGCTGTTTCGGTGCAGCCGGCTCACCGGACGAGAGGCCAATCAGCCGCTTTGGCGGCGAATTGGCTTCTGCGACCGCGCATGCAATTCCTCAAATGGAAGAACATGCGAGAAGCGAGTTCAGAACTCGTGAGCCAGTTCGGTTGCTCATCTTCGGATAAAGGCATTGTCTGCGGCTTCGGCCGTACAGGTGATGTGGGCATACCGAGTGCAGAGATCGCCCACGCTGTCAATGCGAAAGCTTGGCAGTGAACGCTCGTGAGAGAAATGGAAGCCGGCAGAGTCCTATATTATGTGCTGGGTATGTTCCAGCCAGGCATGTTGGTGTCGGAAGTAAAGATATCGATGATGCGATAGTCGCAAAGTTGAATATCTTGACCATAATGTGAACCAGCCGGTATCAAGCGCACATTCTTCCACATTTCTTATAGCACTTGGCAAGGCAATGCTCAGCCTGGCTCAAAGGCCAAAAGGACTTCAAAGATCTGGTTTACAGCAGCCATTTTAAGTAGAAAAAGAAAATTAGCTAAGCACAAAAAAGCGATCAAGATCATAGCAGATCTTGGTCGCTTTTCGCGTTTTCGTTAAGAGATTAAGTAGCAATAAGAATTAGAGAAGATTAGTCGAGGTCAGTCCCGTTGGATGCAATGACCTTCTTGTACCAGTAGTAGGAGTCCTTTGGGGTTCTGCTGAGGTCGCCGACTCCTTGGTCATTCTTGTTGACGTAGATGAAACCGTAGCGCTTGTCCATTTGGCCAGTCCCGGCAGAAACCAGGTCGATTGGCCCCCATGGCAGGTAGCCCATCAGGTCAACGCCGTCGATCGTAACTGCCTTTTCCATTTCGCTAATGTGTTTCTTCAGGTAGTCAACCCGGTATGGGTCGTGAATCTTGCCGTCTTCGACCTTGTCGTAGGCCCCCAGGCCGTTTTCAACGATGAAGAGGGGCAGGTGGTAGCGGTCAGTCAAGTGGTTCAAAGCCAGGCGGAGGCCAACCGGGTCAATTTCCCAGCCCCAGTCGCTTCTTTCCAAAGTCGGGTTAACCGCAACCGCCTTTTCCAGGTCGCTCAGTTCATCAGCTGAGACCTTTTCGCTGGAGACAGTAGTCGACTGGTAGTAAGAGAAGGCCACGTAGTCAACGGTCCCTTCTTTAAGGACGACTCTGTCTTCGTCAGTGATGTCTGGCCGGTAGCCGTGCTTTTCAATATAGGCTTCAATTGCCTTCGGGTATTCGCCGAAGACTTGGACGTCTGAGAAGAAGTCCCGGTGCTGTTCGAACTTGTCAGCCAAGAGGGTGTCTTCTGAGCTTGGCGTCAGCGGGCGGACTGGTGAGTAGTTGATCATCAGGCCGATCTTGAAGTCAGGGTTGATCTTGTGGCCGATCTTGACTGCCAGGGCGCTGGCCACGAATTCATAGTGGGCAGCCTGGTACATGGCGGCTTCTTTTTCTTCATCAGTCATGCCTTCTTTAAAGAGGATACCAGAGTTGGTAGCCATCAAGAAGTCGTTGTTGAAGGCACTTTGGTTGTTGATTTCGTTGAAGGTCATCCAGTACTTGACCTTGTCCTTGTAGCGCTTGAAGCAGACTTCAGCAAAGCGGACGAAGAAGTCGATGGTCTTGCGGTTGGTGAAGCCGCCGTAGTTCTTGGCCAGGTTGAATGGCATTTCGAAGTGGCTCAAGGTGATGACAGGTTCAATGCCGTACTTGTGCATTTCGTCAAAAAGGTCATCGTAGAACTTCAAGCCTGCTTCATTAGGTTCAGCGTCGTCACCATTAGGGAAGATTCTGGTCCAGGCAATGGAGGTTCTGAAAGCCTTGAAGCCCATCCCGGCCAGGAGTTTGATGTCTTCTTTATAGTGGTGGTAGAAATCGATGGCTGAGTGGTTCGGGTAGTTCTTCCCCGGCAATACGCCGTCGGTGATTTCCCGCGGCTTAGTGGCTGAACCGACGGTCATGACGTCGGCAACGGACACGCCCTTGCCGCCTACGTCCCAGGCACCTTCAATCTGGTGGGCAGCAACCGCGCCGCCCCATAAAAATCCTTCAGGCATTTTTGCAGAATACATTGAGCAAAACCTCCATTTTCATTTATGTATGTTTTCAACAGTTTTCATCACTCGACGATTCACTTGCATATTTCCATCACTCGCAAGTAACCGTTTCCAAGAATGATTATAGTTGGAATTTATAGGCATTACAAGAGTGAAAGGGCAGATAATTGGTATTTTTTAGAAAAAAGCATAGAACTGAAACTTGTGGAAATAAGAAAATAAGCTTAGCACAGCAATAATAGCGCAAGTGTTTCAGCAAAACTGGTTTTTATTAGGAAGAAAGTCCTGTTTTTTGAAATTAAAAGATATGTATTTTAGAATAATTTTTAAAAATTCAACCCCGTAAAAAGTCCGGTATACCGCCGCTCATTGGTGTTTTCTTCAAGGCTGTAAGAAAAAAATGTGATGAAAGTGGTTTACTTTCACTTAAAAGCGATATACACTGTAAGCGTAAACAAAAGACACGAGAAAAGTCTAGGAGGAAATAATTATGGCTACCAAAACCATTATGTTGAACTGCGCGGCTGGGATGAGCACCAGCCTGCTCGTTAAGAAGATGCAAGAAGCTGCCAAGGCCCAAGGCAAGGACTACGAAATCTTTGCCTGCCCGGCATCAGAAGCCGACAACAAGCTGGCCAACCAAGAAATCAACTGCGTATTGCTTGGGCCGCAAGTTGGCTACATGAAGGCTGACTTTGAAAAGAAGCTGGAAGGTACTGGTATTCCGATGGGGGTAATCCCGATGCAGGACTACGGGATGATGAACGGGAAGAAAGTTCTGGAATTTGCTGACAGCTTGATGGCTGAATAGCAAGATTTAAAGTCCTTAGCAGAAAGGGAGAGCTGCTTAGGGCATGTGATGATGATTAAAAGTAGAAATAAGGTAAGGTAAAAATGGCTGAATTAAAAGATACAGCAAAAACCTTGAAGCAGGTAGCTGAAAATCAGCAAAGCCGGGAAGAAGCAACCTTGATGGCGGCGATGGGCCTCATTGCCAACGGCGGCAACGCCAAGAGCTTGGCTTTTGAAGCAATCCGCCTGGCCAAGGTTGGCAAGATCAAAGAAGCAAGAGAGAAGCTGGAAGAAGCAGACAAGTCTCTGCTTGACGCCCACAACTCACAAACGGACATGTTAACTAAAGAAGCCCAAGGCCAGCATACCCACGTGACTCTTTTGGTTGTCCACTCACAGGACCACTTGATGAACGCCATCACCTTCCGCGACTTGGCGGGGGAAATGGTCGACTTGTACGAAAAGCTTTACGCCAGCGGCAGTTTGAAGACCGAAGTGTAAGCGCGAGGGAGGTGAGCAAGCATGTCTGCAAAAACTAAGCAGCAAAGCCGGACTTACGTGGACAGACGGCATGATGACCGGGTTCGTTACGCCTACTTTGCCCGCTATATGATGGTTCGCTACTTCGTCATCGCTTTCTTTTTCGCCAACTTCTTCTGGCTGCTGGTGAGCTATTCTGTTAACAGCCAGCTGGGAATGATCTTGGCGGCAGTAGCTGTCGCGTGGTGCACGGTCAGTGTGATTGAACAGCTGAGCAAGCTGCATAATAAGCAGGCTGATGTGCCGAGAACCCGGCAATACCTTATTTTCCAGCTTGTTCTCAACTTGCTGCTGAGCGTATGCTTGTTCACGCCTTTAAAGAGTATGATCTATCCTTTTGCAATTAATAAGAGTGACGTTCTGGCCTTGCTTTGCATACTACTGCTCGGGATGGCAGCCGCTTTTGCTGCTTTAGTAAGGATCCACAATATTTTCCTGGGAAGAGACAAATATTTGCCGCTGATCCGCAATGCGGAAAAGAGCCGGGCTTTGGACCAGGAGTAGCTGCTTTTTATGAAGCAAAAAGAGTTATCGAAAGTTATTGAAGAGAAAAAATAGGGGAAAATATCATGTCTGAATCACAAAGCTCATTAAGAGATAAACTCGCGACTGGCATTGGGAAGTTTGCTGGTTCACGTTTTGTTAGATCGATCATTGATTCCGGTTATGCGGTAATTCCTTTTACGATCGTCGGGGCGATCTTCTTGATCCTGACGGTTCTGCCGCAAGCCTTTCCGATCCCGGGCTTCGCCGGTCTGTACGCGCACACGCTTGGCAAGTTTTCAAACATGTTCACGGTCGTTTACAACGCCACCATGGGTATCTTGTCATTGATCTTCGGCGGGCAGTTTACCTACTCATACGCCAAGATCTACCAGCAAGAAGAGAAGATCAACATCGTGCCACTTAATGCCTTGTTCATGATGCTGATGGCAATGTTTATCACTGTTCCAGAAATGGTTTACAAGAACGGGTCAATCCAGTTCGTACAATCATTGAAGGCAGATAACATCATCGGTGGCGGTATTCAAGTTTCAGCTTCTGGTGTGACCAGAATCGGGACGACCGGTTTGTTCACGGCGATCGTGATCGGCTGGGCAACGGTACAGATCTACCGCTTTACTATTAAGCACAACTGGCAGATCAAGATGCCAGACGTCGTTCCAGCTGGTGTTTCCAACTCATTCAGTTCATTGATTCCGGGCTTCTGCGTTGCCTTTGTAGTAGCAACTATCAACTTAATCCTTGTCTTGATGGGCACTGACATCTTCAAGGTTATGTATGTGCCATTCTCATTCGTCGGCAACATTGCCGGTACTTGGTGGGGCGTGTTGCTCATCGTCTTCTTCATCCACTTCCTTTGGTGGTTCGGGATCCACGGTGCCAACATCATGAGCTCATTCTACACTCCAATCGCTTTGGCTAACCTTGCAGCCAACGTTAAGGGTGCTCACAACTTCTTTGCTGGTGACCCAATGAACGCCTTCATCATCCTTGGTGGTTCAGGTTCAACCCTCCTGATCGCCTGGTGGATGGCTGGCCGGGCAAAGTCAACCCAGCTTCGTGAAATCGGTAAGGTTGAAGCAGTTCCAGCCTTGTTCAACATCAATGAACCATTCTTGTTTGGTCTGCCAGTAGTTTACAATGTTAACCTCTTTGTACCATTCATCGGCGCGCCAATGGCTTCTGCCATCGTAGCTTACATTTTCCACGCGATCGGTTTTATGCCAGATATTAAAGTTCAACAACCATGGCCAACTCCAATCGGCCTTGGCGGCTACCTGGCTACCTTGTCATGGAGAGGTACTGTCATAGCGATCGTCTGCGCGATCGTTGCTTTCTTAATCTGGTACCCATTCATGAAGCGCTTCGACCTCAAGACTTACAAGAAGGAACAAGAAGAAGCAAAGCAAAACGCTAACGCTTAATTAGTAATACATTAGCAAAAAAGCCGCCAGCTGGCGGCTTTTTTTAGTGCTTTATAATATTACAACAAGTATAGAAAAACCTCTTTCCAAAATTTTCCCTTGTGCTACAATCTAGGAAACGTTTGAAGAAAACGAGGTAATTGAAATGGAAAACAAAATGTTGGTAGTAACGACGGAAAATATCCCAGGCCGCAAGTATGAAGTAATCGGTGAAGTCTTTGGGGTAACCACCCAGTCAAAGAACTTCGCGTCAGTCTTTGGGGCTGGTCTTAAGAGCATGATTGGCGGGGAAATCAAGGCCTTCACCAAGATGTTGACGACTTCAAGAGAAGTCGCCCTGGACCGTTTGCGTGAAGAAGCAGGCAAACTTGACGCGGACGCCGTAGTCATGATGCGCTTTGACTCCGGCTCAATCGCCGGCGACATGCAGTCAGTCGTAGCTTACGGGACCGCCGTCAAGTTCGTCGACTAGCAAAAAGAATAGATTGGCTAAAAGCAGTTTCCTTCGGGAACAATGTCATTAAGTTAAGGCATTGACTTTGACCGGGATGTAAGCAAATATCTGGATAAACATAAAGGAGAGCCTTCAGTTGGTGCCTTGATCGACAGCAATGACTTCAAGTACATCAATGACCTCTATGGCCATGATGCAGGTGACGCGGCGCTAAAGACTTTTGCCAAGGTTCTGGAAGACAATTTCGGCCAGCTGGGCAAGGTCTGCCGCAACGGCGGGGATGAATTTGCCGTCTTTTTGAAGCGGACGACAATGACTGAGGGACGGGCGATTTTTAAAAAGCTCTTCCGGCAAAAGTTGACTTTTAGCTACCAAGGCAAAGACTATCCTTATACGATCTCCCTGGGTTTTGAGGGGGCAAGCCGGGAAGAACTCTTGAACAAGGCTGATACGGCCCTCTATGCCGTGAAAATGACCGGGAAGGGAACGATGGCGGCTTACCACCCGGATATGGTCAAGGAAGGACGGGCACAACTGGGCTTTAATCTGCGCGACTTGGCAGTCAACCTGCCTGGTGCCTTCTTCATCTACCGGGCTGATGACGGGAAGATCCTTTTTGCCAACAGGGAACTGCTTTGCTTGCCCAAAGCAATGCCGCCCCAGACTTGATGACGGGAAGATCCTTTTTGCCAACAGGGAACTGCTGCGGATTACGGAATGCTCTAGCATGGAAGTGTTTATCGAATTTATCGGCCGGAAAGTCAAGGGCTTGATCGCTCCGGAAGACTATGCTGAAGCTGTAGAGAGCTGTGACCAGCAGGTGGGGGACAGCGATGATGCAGTGGCTCATATGGTCAAAAATCCCTACTTTGGTGAGATCTATTATGTTATTCTCAGTCCCAAGCCAGATCAAAAATAACAAACGAAAACGCGTCCTCTTACAAGGGCGCGTTTATTTATTGTAGCTACTGCTTTAAGTGCTTTCTGAAGAAGTTCAGCTCGTCCAGGTTGCACTGCTTGGCGATGTCGTCTCTTTGATTGCAGTGGAAGACGTGGCCACGCGGGTTCTCCATATCCCCGTAGATGTGGAGCTCATGCGGGATCTCCTTGGCCAAAAGATAGCCGTCCAAGCGGACAGCGGAATCGTGCAGGAAGTCCTGGTTAGCCGTCATGATAAAGAGCGGTGGCAAGTTTTGCGTCAGATACTTTTCTGTGTTCAGCATCTCTTCCTTGCCGCTGACTGCTTCTGGGGTAAAGTAGGCACTCGGCGCGCCATCAGTAAAGCCCGGGGTGAGCATGAAGTAGGCCCCGCAGTTAAGCGCGGCTGCTCTGACTGTTAGTTTTGGCAGTTCGTAGCCAAAAAGCTGGCGGAACTTGTTATTGGTTAAGATAGCCAGATACTGCTCTTCCATCTGCCCGCCGGCTGAGTCGCCAACTAAGAAGACATTGCCCGTGTCCAAGTCATATTCAGCTCCGTGTTCAGCCACCCAGTGCATCAAGCGGTTGACATCATCCATTTCGCCTGGGAACTGAACGTCTGGAGCCAGGCGGTAGTTGAAGTTGACAAAGGAGAAGCCTTCTTTAGCCAGGCCCAGCCCGTAGAACTGGTAGGTTTCCTTAGTCCCGTAAACCCAGCCGCCGCCGTGAATGCTGATGATGACCGGGATCTTGCCGGTCCGCTTCTTAGGCAAGTAAATGTCCAGTAAGTTCCACTTTGGGTCTGGCCCGTAGCTTAAGTCATTGATTCTTTCGACTTCTGGAATTTCGGTTGGCAAGCCTTCATCGCGCTTATCGTCATGCATCTTAGATCCAGTCCGCATTTCTTCAACAGCTTGTAAAATTTTTCTATCAAGTGTCATGTTTTTCTCCTTTCGTATGTAAGCGCTAACCAAATTATAGCCGATATGGTCAATTTTGGCAGAAAAATCAGTTTTATTACAAAAAATCCAGATTAAGCGTAAATTTAATACTTTAACTTTGCTATAATGAAGTCACCTAAATACAAGATGCAGGAGGAAAAAGAACAATGGAAGCAGTTAAAGCAGAAGATTTGTATCAAGTCGTCAGCCTGGGCAACTTGCAAGCAAACGGCCAAAGGGCAGTACTGGCCAGAAACCAGGCCAAAGCCGATGGAGAAGGCTACTGGAACTGGCTGGACGTCTTTGAAAATGGTGAGCTTAAGCGCTTAACGACTTTGGGGCAGGAAAAGAGCTATGCCTTGGTAAATAATAGTGTCTACTACACCGCTCAAGAGGGCAAAGGCAATTGCTTGCTCTACAAGCAGGAACTTGACCAAGCCAGTCCGGCAAAAGTCGCTGCTTTCAAAGAAGCAGGCTACCAGGTAATCAATTCCGTTGCCGGCCACTATCTCCTTTTGTCCAGACGGGTAGATTTAGCTGAGAAAAAGTCCACCGATTACCAGGTCCTGGATGAACTGCCATACTACTTCAACTGCCAGGGCTACATCAACAAGCTCCGCGACCGCCTTTATGTCTGGGACTTGGCAGAAGAAAAGCTGACTGAACTTTTTAAAGACGATCCGAACTTCACGGTCATGGAGACCTTTGTTGCCAAGGAAAAAGTCTACGTAGTCGGGGTCAGCTACCAGACCCGGCGTCCATTTGACGGGGCGGTCTATGAAGTCGATCCAAGTACTGGTGATGCTAAGCTCCTTTTACCAGCAGGCAAGGCCGAAGTTTCAGCGATTTTTGCTCTTAACAATCAAGTCTACTGCTTCGCTAACACTCATAAAAAGACCGGCTTAAACGAAAATCCGGAATTCTACCGGCTGACGGAAGATGGCCTGGAATTAGCAGCTAACTTTGACAATTCCGGCCAGAGCGCGATTGCTGGGGACTGCGGGGTGATCGGCGGCAATGCCTTTGACGTCTATGGCGACAAGTTCTACTTCGTGACCACCATCGTTGACCACGATGAAATCTACGTTTTTGACGGTCAGGAAGTCAAGCCGTTTTTTGCTACGGATGGCATCATCAAGGGTTTCCGTTTGACGGGTGAAAATGAATTTTTCCTGGAAGCAGCCTTTGCCAACGAGCTTTTGGAATTCTACCTGGTTAAAAATGGCCAGGTGAAAAAATTGTCCAGCTACAATAACCAGGCTTTAGCGGGCAAATACGTAGCTAAAGTCAATGAAGTCGAATATGAATCAGTTGAAGACGGGATCCAGCACGGCTGGGTGCTTTTGCCAAAGGATTACCAGGCAGGCAAAAAATACCCGGCGATCCTGGACGTTCACGGCGGCCCCCGCGCCACTTACAGCAAGGCCTTCTTCCATGAGATGCAGGTTTGGGCCGGAGCCGGCTACTTCGTCTTCTTCTGCAACATCCACGGTTCAAACGGGCAGGGGAACCAGTACGGGGACCTGCGGGGCCGCTACGGGACAGTAGACTACGAGGACTTAATGAAGTTTACTGACGCGGTTTTGGCGGCTTATCCAGACATCGACCAGACCCGTTTAGGCATCACCGGGGGTTCATACGGCGGCTTTATGACCAACTGGGTGATCGGCCATACCGATCGCTTCAAGGCGGCAGCTTCCCAGCGGTCCATCTCCAACTGGCTCAGCTTTGAACATATGTCTGACATCGCCCCAGAATTTTGCGTTGACCAGGTGGGGGCCAGTGAAGATGATAATCCGGAAAAGGTTTGGCTGCACTCACCGCTCAAGTACGTGAAAAATGTGAAGACACCGACTCTGTTTTTGAATTCAGATGAGGATTACCGTTGCCCGGTTGAAGAAGGGATGCAGATGTTCCATGCTCTCATGTCTCACGGCGTGGAAAGCCGGATGGTGGTCTTCCATGGGGAAAACCACGAACTGTCCAGAAGCGGCCGGCCAAAGAACCGCTTAAGCCGGTTGCAGGAAATCCAGACCTGGTTTGACAGGCATTTGGGCGAGTAAAAAATACGGAAAAATGACAAAAATCCTTCCAAGATATTTGGAAGGATTTTTTCTGCTTACTATTTGTCAGTGAAGAATTATCTAGGTAGAATAGACGTGAGTAAATAAACAAATTGGAAAGATGGAAAGTATGAAGACGAAAACAAGAAGCAAATTTTTGGCCAAAACTATCCCGGTTCTGCTGACCGCCTTGCTTTTCCTGACGGCTTGTCAAAAGCCTTTGACTAAGGCGGAAAAAGAGGAGCAGGCCAAAGAAACGGTAACCTTTTTCTTCCATGGCTACGGGTCCAGCATCAACGCAGAAAAACACATGGCAAATGCAGCTAGACAAGCAGGCAAGAGCAATGAAGTTTTAGAAGCCAGGGTTGAAGAAAACGGGTTAGTCAAAATCAAGGGCAAGCTCGCGGATAATCCGAAGAACCCAATCGTTCTGGTCGGCTTCTCCGACAACCGGAATCCTGATTACCACAAGGATGGCTGGTATGCCTACAAGGCAGTTAAGGCAGCCCAGAAGAAGCTGGGCTTTTCCAAGATGAACCTGGTGGGCCACTCCATGGGCAATATGGCGATCAGCTACATGATCATGGATTATTCTGCCAAAAAGAATTTCCCAACGATCAAGAAACAGGTTGATATTGCCGGCCACTTCAACGGGATTGTTGGTATAGAGAAGGATTCCCCAATCGATGCAGCCGGCAAGCCGAAGAAAATGAATTCAACTTATCAAGAACTGACGAAACTCCAGCAGGTCTACCCAAAGGGGATTGACGTCCTTAACATATACGGCGATACTGGTAAAAAGTCAGACGGCAGCGTCTACAACAATTCATCAAGATCCCTCAAGTATCTTTTAATCAAGGCCAAGAGCTACAAGGAAGTGAAGATCACTGGCAAGGGCGGCCAGCACAGCCGGCTCCATGAAAACAGCCAGGTGGACCGGGTCCTGCAGAAGTTCTTGTGGGAATAAGAAGATAAAATCCTTTCAAGCAAGCTGCTTGGAAGGATTTTTTGTGCAAAAAATAAGAGCTGTGTAGCAGGTTGGCCAGAAAAAGTCAAATTCAATAAGCAAGAAATAATTTAAATAGGTATACCTAGTTGAGCGTGGTTGCTTGAGCAGATGTTTGAAGAGTTAACAGATTTTGATTTGGAAATACTGAGAAGCTATTTTGGGTTACCGTATGGTAAGCATAATGCATTAGAAAATTGTAAGACGATTCTGGAGATCTACAAAAGATTCGCCACAAATCATCTTGAAAAATTTCAACCAACGGATGAGCTATCTGGGCTCCGATTTTGTACCATGGGTATGTCATATGGTTTATCACCAAGAAGGGTGGAGGCGATAGTTGAGCAACATGGTGGTATATTTACAAAGAGCGTTAGTGGTCGTACAGATTATCTGGTAAAGGGTCATGTGACAAAGGATCGGTTGATGAATGGGAGACCAGCTCGAGCTGAACGAGAAGCTATTAAGAACGGGACAAAAATCATTAGTTTTGATGACCTTGAAGATATGATTCTTCATGGAAAATCTATGTAGCCGCCCAAAGTGACAATTTATAAAATACGGTCAATCTTTCCATATCTATCTAGGATGATTTTTCTCCCTAGATATTGCCTTTTTAACAAAAGCTCTTTAAAGTATAAGCTAGGAATATACACTACGTGATAGGATGGAGCAAAATGAAAGTTGACGAACCAATAATCTACGAAACTCAATATAGCGATGACAATGCTAAGCAAATCATTGAAGAGATTCGTCAAGCATACGCAGACAAGGCAGATCAAGAATTTTTGATCGATTACCCGACTGTCTATATCATTTACCAACCGGGCAAGCAAAGCAAGTACCGTCATGACTATACCGTTTACGTCGGAGAAACCCTTGATATTCAGCGGCGTACTCTAGAACACTTGAATGGGGATGCAGAGCGCAGAACAGACTGGCAGGGCTTGAAGAACGCCAATAATGCCCACATGTTTGTCATCGGTCACAAGCACTTCAACAAGTCACTAACCCTGGACATCGAGAATCGGATGATGCAGTACCTGAGTAGTGTCGATGCGGTCTCTCACTTAAATAACCGCCGTGAAAACGCTCAGCGGATGTATTACACAGAAGATGAGTTTGTGCCGATTTTCAATAAGATCTGGGATACTTTAGCAGCGAAAAAAGACTACAAGTATCTTTTCCCTGCCAGAAAAGAAATTGAAAATTCATCGATTTTTAAAGCTTCACCTTTTAACAAACTGACGCAGGAACAGAACAAGGCTAAGGATCTGATTCTTCAGCGCGTTCAAGAGGCTCTGGACAAGAATGAGACAGGCAAGCTTATCTTGGTTACCGGGGATGCCGGTGCTGGTAAGACCGTCTTGATGAGCAACGTTTATTATGATTTGGCCAAATTGACTGGTAAAGATGGCAATAAGATTTCTTTGGCAATGATGGTCAACCATGATGAACAGCTCAAAGTTTACCAGCAGATTGCTAAGAAGCTTGGTATCGGGGATGAAAAGAGCGTTCTTAAACCAGCTAGCTTTATAAACCATTATTCTCCAGATGATCCGGTAGACGTAGCATTTGTTGATGAAGCGCACCTACTTAGAACTCAGAAGAATCAAGGCTACACGTCAGATACGGCTAACATGCTGACAGATATTCGCCAGCGTGCAAAAATTGTTGTTGCCATTTATGATAAAAAGCAGGTGCTTTCTAAGACTCAAGTTTGGCAAGGTAATTCATTCCAAGAGCTTATAGACAGCATTGGAGAAGAGAACATTATCCATTTGCACAACCAAATGCGGATCGATGCTGAGCCTCAGACTATTGAATGGCTGAATAATGTCATAAACAAGGGGCTGATTGACAAGGTTCCAGAAGATGGCAAGTATGAAATTAAAGTCTTCAAGAAGCCCCAAGATATGCAGAAAGCCATCCAAGAAAAGAACGATGACCAAAATAATGGCATAAGCCGGATGGTTGCAACTTACGACTGGGAATATTCCAGCCAGAGCAGCCCTAACGATGGCTCTGAATTCTGGCAAGTCAGTGAAGGTGACTGGAAGATGCCATGGAATTACCAAGTCAAAAAGCCTAGAAGAACTGACGATGGCGTTAGCTATAAGGAGCTGTCATGGGCACAACAGCCAGTGACAATTGATGAGATTGGCTCAACCTACACAGTCCAAGGCTTTGACCTCAACTATGTTGGTGTTGAAATTGGCCCCTCTGTAAAACTTAAGGATGGCAAAATCATCCATGTCCCTGCAGAGAGCTGCAATAAAGATGCTATCCAGTATCGTACTTTTGCGGATGGGACTAAGGAAAACTTTGCGGAAGATCTGTTGCCAAACGAACTGAATGTTCTCTTGACACGGGGAGTTCACGGCTTGTATCTTCACGCTGTTGACCCAGCCCTGCAGCAGGCTTTAGAAGAGGCAGCAGGCAAGGACAGGGTTGTAGAGTAAAGATTACTCACTAATATTTGAGTATATAAAAAAGCGCGAAAAAATGTTGATTAAACTAATTTCGCGTTTTTTGTGCTCTTTTCGTAAGTTCACGTCAATAAAGATAAATACTTTGGAGTTTCTATCTAAGACTAAGTATGCCGTAACTCAGTTCAAGAAAAGTTGGAGATAGATATAAACTTATCCATATTGTTAGGAGTAGAATTAACAAAGATTTTCCTCATGATAATTCTAATATCTCTCGTGTTTTATCCTTTGAAGAATTGACCACCGACCTGGCTATTGTTGCTGCCGGCCCAGCTGGCTTAGCGGCCGCCGTTGCCGCGGCTGAACAGGGGGGTCAAGGTCCTCGTTTTTGAAAAGGAAAAGATTACTGGCGGGACCGCTAACATGGGGATGGGGCCACTGGGGATCAATACCAAGATCCAAAAGGCCAACTTCAATGAAATCTCCGTGGCTGAAGCCTTGAAGAACCAGATGGAATACACCCACTACCGGGTCAACGGCCGCCTGGTCGCCCGCTACTTCAAGCAATCCGCCTCAACCATTGACTGGCTGGAAGGCATGGGGGTCAAGTTTGCCGGGGCTTTCCGCTACTTCAAGGAATCTAACGCCACCTGGCACATCGTTGACCCAGGGGATGGCAAGATCGGGCCGGGCTGTGCTGTGCCTCAGCCGTGAACAAGTCTTTAACCAAGCGGGCTGAAGAATTGGGGGTCAAGTTCTACCTGGAGACCCCTGTCAAGCAGCTGTTGACTAAAGAAGGCAAGGTGACCGGCCAGTGATACAGCTGTATACACGGTCCAAGCCACGGCTGTGGTCGTTGCGACTGGCGGCTACGGGTTAAGCGCAGAAATGCTGAAATAGCGGCAGGGCTTTGACCTGGACAAGAACTTCTTTACCTTCAACGTGCCTGGCATCAAGGGCGAAGGCTTGAAGATGATGTGGCAGGCCGGGGCCCAAAAGTACGGCGACACGGTCGAAATGATCTACATCCTGCCGCACAACCTGGAATACATGGTGGTCGATGGGGTTCTGCGCCAGCCTAACTTGATGATCAACCAGGACGGGGACCGCTTTATGGATGAAGGGATGCTGGGCAATACCACCTTCTCTGGCAATGCCATGTTCCTTCAGCCAGGCCACTATGCCTATGTCATCATGGACCGGGCAATTCTGAAGCAGTACCAAGATGAAGGTCCCGACATCATAGACATCGTCCACCCAGCTGCTGGCTTTAAGCTGCTGGACCCAGTCATTAAGAAGGCTGAAGAAAATGGCTATGAGGCTATCATCACCGCTGACAGCGTCGGCGAATTAGCTGAAAAGCTGAACATCCCAGCAGCTAAACTGCAAAAGACTATTGACGACTACAACAGCTATTGTGATCATGGCCAAGACAGGGAATTTTTCAAGAATCCTGACTACCTCCACAAATTGACCGGGGAGGGCGGCTACCTGGTTGGCAAGTTCTACAGCGGTGCTTATGGCACGGTTGGCGGCGTTAAGATTGACGAAAACTGCCAAGTCCTGGATGGACGAAGATCAGGTTATTCCAGGTCTCTACAGCGCGGGATCAGATGCTAACACCATCTATGCTGACAGCTATAACTTTACCCTGCCAGGCAACACTATGGCTTTGCCGTAAACTCCGGCAGCATTGCCGGCCTGGAAGCAGCCAAATCCATTGAGAAATAATTGCATAGAGTTAAAAGGCGGTTGACTTGGGTCAGCCGCCTTTTTATCCTAACAATTGAATCTGCCTTTTTCGGAAGCAAAGACTGACTAAATATGTTAAAGTTTCATATAGCTGAAAGTGCTTCTTAAAAACTTTCTACTGTTTGACAACGAGGAGAAGAGCTATGGATGACAACGAAATGTGGCAGGCAGTCCAAACTTGCGACCCAGCTTATGACGGCGAGTTCTTTTATGCTGTGCAGACAACAAGAATTTTCTACCGGCCTTCTTGCAAGTCAAAATGTCCCAGAAGAAACAATGTTGAGTATTTCAAAAGCAGTGCGGAAGCAGAAGCCGCTGGCTACCGTCCCTGCAAACGCTGCCGGCCTGACCTGCCCCAGTATGACCCGGACCGCGACCTGGCTAAAGCAAGCAAGGCCGTCTTTGACCAATATTTTACTGACCGGCAAGAGCTTAACCAGCAGCTGAAAGAGCTGGGCGTAACTAGAAAGCAAATGTCCCTGGTTTTCAAGCGTTACTATGACATGAAGCCGGCAGAATACTTGATCCAGGTGAGAATCGCTGCCGCTAAGCAAGCCCTGCAGGCCGGATCCAGCGTTTTCGACGCTGCCGCTAATTCCGGCTACACTAACTACTCCAGCTTTTATGCCCATTTCCGCAATCTGTCTGGGATGCCGCCAGCTAAGTACCGGCAGCTTTTTGCCCAAAATATCTCCCGGGCCGTCATGGACACGCCAATTGTGCCCCCTCAGAATTGTCGCTTCCCAAGACGCCATCCTCTGTGTTGAACCGGCAAATTATCTTGAGAAAAAGGCTGGTCAAGCTATAGAGCAAGTCCCGGCTGACCGGATTATCCCAAATGACCGGTCAGGTGACTTGGTTAAGGCCTGCATGAGGGAGCTGAAGGAATACTTTGCCGGCCAAAGACAAAGATTTGACCTGCCCCTTTCACCTGAAGGCACCAGCTTCCAGCAAAAGGTCTGGCAGCAGCTCCAGCAGATTCCTTACGGGGAGACCAGAAGCTACCAGCAGCTGGCTGAAATGACCGGCGACAAGAATGCCAGCCGGGCAATCGGCCTGGCCAACAATTGTAATCCGATCTTAATTTTAATCCCTTGCCACCGGGTTATCGGGGCCGACGGCAGCCTTACCGGCTACGCCGCTGGCCTTGCAGCTAAAAAACTTCTCCTTGACCTGGAAAAGGGCGGGACAGAAAAGTGAACAAAAAAAGACGGCTGCTTAATTTCAGTCGTCTTTTTCTCTCTGTCTATTTGATAAATGACTTCAAGTAGTGGTAGGCTGCAGCAAGATAGTCGTCAACTACAAAGACAGGCTCGTCCGTTTCGGCTATGAGCTGATTGAGACGGTCTGT